>SVGW01000032.1 GCA_015056125.1 Clostridiales bacterium
TAGGCTTTCCAGCCCTTTTCACAGGGCTGGAAAGCCATTTTTGCAGTAAATGTGATGGATCGAATGGAAGACTGCTTTAGCTGACTTCCATTCGCAGTTTGTCGAAAATACTTTTTCGACAAACTGAGGCGGCATGTAAGCCGCCTCTTTTTTGATGGGATTAGGGGACAGGATTCGGAATTAAAGAAAGAGGAACGGAAAAATGCGGAAATTTCTCATAGGAATGAAGTCTTGATTCAGGATCTTCCATATTGAGCCAGAAGGCAAGCGTAATATCCTCCGGCGGCTTTTCGATGATGGTATAGATTCCGTAATGCCGGTGCGGATAGATTTCGGGAGCCGTATATGTTTTTTGGAAAAGACTTGGGCTCAGGGCCGGATTCATTTCCAGGCAGTCATTTCCAAGGAAAAAGTCCGCATGCAGAAATGAATTCAGGGGAAAAGCGGGATTATTCTTGGCATGATGGTACTCCATATCAATATAGCTGGCAAAGGGGGTGGTGGTGATTTGAAGTTTCGTGATGGTGATGGCCGGATCAGGCATAGCAATGGGGGTATTTGCTTCCGCAATCCAAAGGGGCGTTACATAATCCAGATGGAAGGTGATTTCAATCATGGAAGCGTCAATTTTTGAAAAGGAGAAAGGGGAATGAAAACCGGAGCCCGCATAAGCTTCATGACGTTTTTTGAAATAAATATCAATGGGTTCATCCCCTCTGTATTCCGGTTCATCGATATATACTTTGGCCTGCATCATTTGCGTTTCGGGCGCATTTTCCATAGGCAAAGAGAATAGCAGGAGTATATTCCCGTTCTCGTCCAGGGTGTATTGTTCTTTATGGATCAGGGCATCGTCATTGTGCGATGTTGTCGATTCAATAACGAATTGAAGCAGCCGTTTCCCTGTATTGTGGGCATGTTCCGCGACATATTCTTCTGTGCCGCCTTCTAAAAAATCTTTCATCTGATATGAAGAAGCAAACCCGCTGGGAATCATCATCACATTTTCCTGCAGCGGCGTGATGGCCATAACCACATATACATTATGCCCGTCATACGCCGCCTCCCGGATTTCAAAGGATGCGTATTCGTTGGGCGTAAAGGATTGAGGAATTTGTTGCTGGATCAGTTTCTGAGCGTCCGTGGATACGTTCATAGCGTTGGGATGGCGGGAGATAAAATCCAGAATGCCAAGGCCGGTGATTTCGGCTACTGCCACAGCGGCGATGACCAGCAGCGCACACACAAGCACTGCGGCGGCGGATATTTTCTTTTTCATTCTTTTTTCCTCCTTGGAAATCAATGCATGCAGCAGCTGATCCTGCCGCGCATCAAAGCCCTGGGGAGGAGCGGGGCGCTGGGATTGGATGGCTTTTATCAGTTCATGGTTCGTCATGGCCCTGTTCCTCCTTGATCATTTCTTTTCGAAGCATGCTTAAACCTCTGCTGCACCGGGAAGATACGGTTCCTTTGGGAAGGCTGAGGATGCTGGCGGTATCCTCCAGGGAAAGATTTTCTCCATATCTTAGAAGCAGGGGTAATCTGAATTTTTCCGGCAGATGAGAAAGGTATATCCAGATGGGGGTATGCTCTTTCGGAGGGGTATGGATGATAGCGATCACAGCGGCCTGCTCTTTTTTTCGCTGCTTCAGCTGCCCATGGCAGGCGTGAATCAAGCAGCGCAGAAGATAGCCGGGCAGTGCTTCCTTTTTTCGCAGGGAAGAAAGATGGGCATAGGCAATGACCACAGCGGAAGAAACGGCGTCCTCTGCATCGGCTTCCCTGCGCAGCATGCCAAAGGCGACCCGGTACATGGCATGCCGGCAATTTTCCACCGTTTGGATAAAGAAGGAATCCTGATCCTGCATCCGTTTTCCACCTCCTTCGCCGTTTTGTAACGCGTTACACCTATAAGAGGACTAAAGAAGGAAAAACTCTCCGTTATTTTTATTTTTTCTTTTTTTATTGTATCAGGAAAGAAATAAATTGTAAATCTGGAAAAAAATATCGAAAAAAAAGGGGGCCTTCTCCGTTTATAGAAGTGAGGAGGTGATCCGGAAGATGAACGGCGCTTTGGTACCGGGCGCGGTTTACGAAGAAACCGAGGAACAACGCTTGGAGCGATGGATGGATGAATATGGCAATGCCGTTTTGCATACCTGCTTTGTATGCTTATCGGATGTGCAATTGGCGGAGGATGCCACGCAGGATACCTTTGTGAAAGCCTGGCAAGGCTGGGGAAAATTTGAAAACCGGCATGCCGGCGCGGAAAAAGCATGGCTGCTTCGCATTGCCATCAACACCTGCCGGGATTACAGGCGGGGCATGTGGTTTAGAAGAGTGGATTTGCCCGGAGAAATGGAAAAGCTGCCTCCGGCGCTGATTTCCGTATCTCCCAGGGAGCGGGAGCTCTTTCTGGATGTGCTCTCCCTCCCGGAAAAGCACCGTCAGGTGATCCTGCTCCATTATTATCACAACATGACGCTCAGGGAAATGGGCGATGTGCTGGGGCTTACCCCGTCATCCGTTCATTCCCGATTAAAAAAGGCGGAACATATGCTCCGCCAGGGCCTGGAGGGGAGGAAGACCGTTGAAGCATGAAATTGAAATTCGCTCCGCCATTGAAAAGAATCTCTCCGGGCTTGAACTGACGGCGGCCCATCGCGCCGCCATCCGGGAGAAAATCTATGGAGGAGAAAAAATGAAAAAGAAAATGCCGGTAGCGCTGGTATTGGCGCTGGTATTGGCTCTTGTATCTGTAACCGCTGTGGCGGTGAGCAATTGGGATCAGGTGAAGGATTATCTAAAAACCGTGCGCTTCCTTTCTTATGAAGCCATCTATGAATGGACGCTGGATGAAAAAATGAAACTGGTGGACGCCATGCACAAGGCCGAATTTGAAATGGATGAGGAAGCCTATGAAAAGATTTCTTCCGGCAGCCTTTCCGATGAAGAAAAGGAGGCTATTTGCGATGCCATTATTGAAAGTCGCTATGGGGAAAACTGGCGGATGAATGATATTGAAGAATTTGAATGGCCCCTGGAATTGCGCAAGCAATCGGAAGAAAATATGCGGGAATATGATATGTGGCAGGATGCAGTGATGGATCAATGGGTGGAGGAGCATCCGTCCAAATTGCTTAACGAAGAGCCCATCACGGAAGAATGGCTCATGGAGCGATTCCTGGGCATGATGACGGAGGTGTGGGGCTTTTCCCTAGAAAGCATTGATCAGAACCAAATTGAAATCGTGATCACCCAGGAAATCTGCAGCGCTTCCTATACCATCACGGCGGAAAATCCCGGCCAGTATTGCCTGAGCATGAAGGAAATAGAAGCAGGCATGCAGGAAAAAACCATGATGCAGCACATGGAGGAAAAGCAGGGAAAACAGGAAACATATACCTTCCGCTATCGTACGGATATTTATGGAAATGAGCTTTCCTATACCACGGAGCCCATGGAAAAAGAAATGGTGAAAAATATGGAAAGCTGCCTGACGGAAATCTTTGGCTTCCAGTATGGCTCCTATGATGCCTCTTTGATTCAGGTGGAGCACCTGAAAGAGCAAAAGCTTTGGATGGCTTCTTATACGATTACAGAGGAAAACCCCGGTCTATGGGAATTGACTTTGGATGAAATAGAGGCAGGCGTGGAGCCTTTGACCATGCTGGAATATAAGCGGAGAGCAGAGGGGAAAAAAGATTCCTTCACCTTCCGCTGCTATTATAGCGAATGGGGCGATTATGTGCCCGCCGATCGTGTAGGAGAGCAGGGGGCAATATATACCTCCCAATATTACCCGAAGGTATCCGCTGAAGAAGCCGTGGATATCGCCCGGAAAGCGCTGGATGAAAAATACCCTGTTTCCCTCAAGGAACTGGAGGAATTGAATGTTCGCCCCGGTCTATATGGAGAAATGGACGGCAGCCATGAATACTATATTGAATTCATCGGCTACGAATATTCCGAAAACTTGGCCCGGATATGGAGCTATGCCGCCCGGGTGAATGCGGATAACGGGGAAGTGTTGGCTGCCATAAAGCATGATGAATGGAATCCACTTACAGGCAGGAAGCTGGTGGAGGACGCCTCTCCGGAAATGCAGCAGATCATCTGGGAACATCATATGATGGATGCGCTTCGCAGGGCAGCCGGGGATCACGCAGGGAACGGATGGCCGCTCAACTTTAATGAAGCCGGAAAATACTTTTATGATTGGTCTTTGGAAGATAAGGCGGCATATTCTCAGCGCATGAAGCCGTTGATGGATGCGTTTCTGCAGGAAAATCCGGATTACGCCGAGCTTTTGCAAAAACGATATGAAGAAGAACAGGCAGATGGGCCGGGTTATTACAACACCACCCGCCACGCATACGGCCTGCCGGATGAAAAGAGCATTTCCCGGGAAAAGGCCCAGGAAATGGCCCGAAACGCCGTGCTGGAAAAGCTGGAGGCAGAAGAAAAATATCTGGATGGGGCGGGAAAAATCAATGTGTACTATGACGTGACAGATCCTGAAAAGCCCCTTTGGAAATTCTTCTTTAATACCATTAACCTGGCGGTGTATCCAGAGGATGCCTGGGGATATATGGTGTATCTGGATGCTTACACCGGGGAAATTGAAAAATGCTTTATCCGCACGGTGGAAACGAGCATGATTGATTTGATGTAAATAAAATAGGCAGAAGCGGCCAAGCTGCTTCTGCCTGATTTTTAGAAAAGATTGCGTCCGATTTTCAGGGCCATGCCGATAAATTCATCATGATCCTTGCGGCCGTTGTACCACAGCATCCATTGCCGGGTTTCTTCATTCCAGAGAGCGGAGGGCTTATAGCATGCATCAGCGTCCCACTCGCCTTCCGTGGGTGAAATAATGGGGTTCATAGGGGATTTTTCCCACTGGGTGACGCCGTTTTTTGAATGCGCCATGCAGATCTGGGCTTTATGGATATTTTCATAGCCGATATAAAACATCACATAGCCCATATCCACCGTTTTGATCACCTGGCAGCCGCCGATACGATCCTGCTCATAGATGTTTCTTGAGTCCTTGGTGAAGATGGGATTGATGCGGGACTTTTTCCAATGGATGCCATCCTCGCTTTCGGCGTAGGCCAGCACGTTGGGCTCATAGGTTTCCCCGGCAGCATACCACATGCGATAAACGCCGTTTTCATACAGTACACAGGGATTCATCACTGAAAAGCCTTCCCAGGCCCGCTCGCTGATGAGTACGGGCTCATTCAGCACCCGTTCAAAATGAAGCCCATCCTTGCTTTCGGCATAGCCGATAAAGCTGAAGCCCCGGGCCTGGCCGGTGTACCACATTTTATAGGTATCCCCGATCTTGAGCACGCAGTTGCGGTTGATACGATCCTCCCAGCCGGTGGTTTCATCAGCAGAAAGCGTGATTTGAGGTTCCTCCCAGTGCACGCCGTCTTTGGAAAAGGTGACGGCCAGGGCCTTTTGGGGGCGCCAGGAAAAATCCATGCGGTAGAGGCCGTTTTCTTTGGTGACATACACATCAAAGCAGGTGCCAAGGGCTTTGCTGCCAAGAACGGGATTGCCTTCGTATTTCGTAAAGCTCATTTGAAGTTTCTCCTTAGAATTTCAGGACGCATTTTTGCATTTGGGCAGCATGGAAGATTTCTTTGCCATCCGCATATACGTGAAACCCTTTTCCAGCCCGGTATTTTTCCCCGGTTTGATCCCAAAGAACGGTGATGGCATGGCCGTGATAGAGAATGCCATCGGCGCAGAAAAAGCGGAGGTTTTCAGGGGTGAAGAGAGGATGGACGATCATTTCATTTTCGTTCCCGGGACGGATGCCGGCCAGGCCGGTGAGCACCAGATCACAGAATGAGGAGTGGTTGTAATCCACGCCCCGCTCATGCCATTTCCCATTGGGATCGCTGCGCAGGATCTTCCGTGCCAGCCATTCTCCGGTGAAGGGATCCAGATTTTCATCAATGAAAGGAATGGTCTTTCCGTTTTCGGAGAGATAATGGCAGGCGGCATACTGATGAAGCAGTTGATAGTAATCTTCCAGCTGCATTTCCTCTTGCTCCTGATCGGTGAGCAGATTGCCAAGGGCGGTGAGGGTCTGAGATGTGGCAAAGGGCCAGGATGGACCATTCCACAGGCATTCATGGTCAAATGCCTTCATAAAATCCGGATGATTCCGTTCGGCGGTGGTGGGGCCATAGGGGGCGGAAAAATATTTTTCATCTTTTAAGAAGCGCCAGGCCTTTGCCTTTTCCCTCCCAGGGATATGGAAATACCAGGGCACATAGCCGATCAGCTCCCGGACGGGCGCTTTCTGATCATTCCATTTTTCGGCGAGTGTCTTATAGAAGGCGGCGTCCTCATCCCAAAGCAGTTCGTCCATCCGGTTTCGAATACTTTCTGCTTTTTCCTGAAATGCGTTTGCTTCGTTATCCTTTCCAATGCGCTTTGCAATCTTGGAAAGAGCCATGGCATCGCCATACATATATGAATTGATGGTGGGTCGGCATCCGCTGCCGCCGATGGAATATTCCATGCCATCCCGATCATCAATTTGATAATACAGGCCATTTTCCATGCCTTTTTCCTTTTCCCAGGCAAAGAAATTTTCTTTCAAAGCTTCATACAGAGATTCGCATAGAGCAAAGTTTCCGGTGATCTGGCTAAATGCCCAGAAGCTGTCCGCAGCCCAGAAACTATAGCGCCGGGGATCGGCATCTTTACTCATCCAGAAACGGGCGCAGGCTTCCATATATTTTGGATCATGCAGCCAGCGTCCTTCATAGAAATGATGGCCGGCAGGACAGGAAATGGTATTGTATTTGCCCGCCCAGGGTACCTTGGGGGTAAATTCAGTTACCACATAGCCGCCGGGGATTTTTTCAATATGGCGGCAAAACGTATGCCAGCGGAAATAATAGATTTCATCCAACGTGGAATCGGAGGATTCGATCAGGGGAATCCCTGCATCAAAGGGCGAAAGGGGATAAGTGGGCAATGAAAATCGGCCTTTTATTTTATCCAAATTCAGCACATGATACATTCCTGTCACTCCTTCTAAAATATTGACTTTTAATCAATATTTCAATACAATTATAAAGATTGAAAAGCTTTCGGTCAATGGACGGATGTTTTTGAAAATAGGCAAATTGTTTTGAATGGCGGTGAAAAAGTGGAACGGGAAATCTGTGTCAGGGAAAGCTGCAGTGTGTATCAGCGCTTTTTTCATACGCCCAGCGAAAATGCCAAGCGGCTGTATTATTATCCCCAGTGGGCTGGCAGATTTGTATGTGAAAAGGATTTTTACATCTTCCGCCATTCATTCTGCAGCCTTCTTCTGATTAAAACGGCTTCCGGTGTTGGGAAGCTGCTATACCGGGGAAATGAATATTGCCTGGATCAGAATCATGTGGCTTTGATCGATTGCCGTGAGAAGCATATTTACTATCCCATTTCCAGGGAGCCTTGGGATTTTCAGTTTCTCCACTTTGCAGGGGTGCAAAGCATGGAGCTATATGCGCACATCTATGAACTGACTGGCACCTGTATTTTTCCATTGGACAGCGGAATAATAGGGGAAATGGATGCGTGCATTCGCCTGTGTGCCGAAGGAAGAGATACACAGGAAGCTGCCCTTTCCTGTCATATCAGCAATATTATTTACGGCTTGCTGATCCGGGTTCAACAAGCCCAGGAAGATGGAATTGAGGCGGTATGCCAGCATATTTCTAAGCATTTTGCGGAGCCGCTCACGACCCTGCAGCTTTCTCAAATAGCTTCCTTTTCCAGATGCTATTTTTCTACTGCCTTCAAAAAAAGAACCGGTGCGACGCTCCATGAATATCTGATTTGCCGTCGCCTGGATCGGGCCAAAGAGCTGCTTTCCCAGGGGGAATTGCCTGTGAATCAAATTGCGGAAGCGGTAGGATTTACGGATGTGGGCACGCTGATTCGTGCTTTTAAGCGAAAAGAAAAAATGACGCCCCTCCAGTACCGGAAAAAACACTTTTCGATTCGCGCAGAATGATGGCAGCAATGAGAAAAGACAGGGGCAAATAGCAACATTTGTGTTAAATAACCTTGCAAACCCTTGCGTTTGCTTGCATAGCAGGGTAAAATAGATAGGTATGGATGATAAGCTTTATTTGGTAGAGCAGGTTCGCTCATCCTGGCGTGCTCATGGCTCGCCACATCGGGTGATGGCTGCCGTATCAGGGGGCGCAGATTCGGTGGCGCTGCTACTGGCGCTCAGGGAACTAAGAGATCAGGAACTGCTGATCCTTTCGGCCGCCCATGTGGATCATGGCCTGCGCCCGGATTCTTTGGAAGACGCTGCGTTTGTGAAGGGGCTTTGTGAAAGGTGGCATATCCCCTGCACGGTGGATCATCTGGCTCTTGAAAAGGCAGGGGAGAATGAGGCGCGCAATGCCCGGTATGACGCCCTGCTTATGCGCTGCCGCGAGGCGGGTGTCCAGGCGCTTGCATTGGCACATCACTGCCAGGATCAGGCAGAAACGCTGCTTTTGCATCTTTTCCGTGGAAGCGGAAGCGCCGGTATGGCCGGAATGGAGGAATGGGCCCTTCGGCTTGCAGCCGGAGCGGAAATGCATTTGTGGCGGCCATTGCTCCATGCAGACCCTTTGCTGCTTCGCAGAGTTTTGGAAAAAGAGAAGATTTCCTGGCGGGAGGACAGCACCAACGCAGAAGAAAAGTATCTTCGGAATTATCTTCGCCATACGGTGCTGCCGGCTGTGAGGGAGCGCATTCCGGAAGCGGACAGCGCCATGAGCCGCGCTGCAAAAATTTTTCGGGATGAAGAGGATTTTTTGCAGCAGGAAGCGAAAAAATGGCTCGAGCAAAATGCCTGCATCAAGCCGCCCTGCCGCTTTGTGCTCACGAAGCCCTTTGAGCATATGCATCCTGCCCTGAAGAGGCATGTCATAAGAATTGCTTGCCCGGTGAGCTTGGAATATGCAAAGACCGAGGCGCTGCTTGCCCTTCAAAAGGGCGATACGCTGAATCTGGCCAAGGGATGGCGGGCGCTGCGCGGGGAAAAACGATTGCATTTTTTGTCGCCCGAATTGGAGAAGCTAACACTGGGAACGCTTGAGGAAATGCCCTACGGAGGAAAAACGGGAGATGGTATCCGGACGCAGGCGTTTCCGAAGGCTGCGCTGCAAGGATGCCAGCTGCGCACAAGAAGGCCGGGGGATAGCATTTATCCCCTTGGCGCTAAGGGAGAAAAATCTTTGCAGGATTACCTGGTGGATAAAAAGATCGACCGGCCCTTTCGGGATCATCTGCCCCTTTTGTGCCAGGGCAGCCGAGTTATTTGGGCGATTGGCGTGGGGCCTGGGGAGGAAGCCAGGGTGCGTCCGCAAGAAACGGATGCAGTCCTCCTCCGTTACGAAGGAATACTGCCTGGCGAAATGCCGGGGAATGAAGAATAAAGGAGACAAAATCATGAATACCAATGCTGCGCTGTACGGCGATTTGGAAAGAATACTGGTGTCAAGGGAAGAAATTGCGGAAGCGGTAAAAAAGCTTGGCAAACAGTTGACGGAGGATTATGCCGATCGTGCGCCTGTGATGGTGGGGATTCTCAAGGGCGCGGTGGTATTTTTTGCCGATTTGATTCGCGAAATTGATTTACCCCTGGATATTGATTTTATGTCCATTTCAAGCTATGGCAGCAGCACAAAATCCTCTGGCGTTGTGCGGATTCTCAAGGATCTGGATCGGGATATTACCGGCCGCCATGTGATCGTGGTAGAGGATATCGTGGACAGCGGCCTCACCCTTTCCTATCTCAAAGGCGTGCTGGAAACCCGGAAGGCCGCTTCTGTTTCCATTGTGACGCTGCTGGATAAGCCCGCCCGGCGCAAGGCTCCTCTGGAAGTGCAGTATTCCTGCTTTCAGATTCCCGATGCCTTTGTAGTGGGCTATGGGCTGGACTATGATGAAAAATATCGCAACCTGCCCGATATCGGGGTGCTGCATCCGAGAATTTACAGTGAGAACCCCTGAAGATATTGCCAACCCAATATGGCTATGATATAATTAAATTTGGTTAACTGGTAGGAAAAAGCCTGCCAGAGATATAGGAGGATTAAGGATTTGCGAAAGGTGTCAAGAGGGCTGCTGAGTTATGTGGCAATGATTGCGGCGTTTATCTTTCTGATCGTTATTTTGTCAGATGGAATAACCGGCGTGAGCAAGCGCATTGAATATCCCAAGCTGCTGGAAATGATTGAAAACGGCGAAGTGGACCGGGTATCCATCCGGGGCACCAGCCTGGTGGGCCGACTGAAGGACAGCAAGATTTCTCAGGCGGACTACCCCGAGCGCGCTTATGATTTTGAAACCACCATTGGCCCGGATTTTTATTCCACCGTGTGCACCATGGCGGCCAATCAAAAGGGCGTGGATCCCGATACCATCAGCGTGAATGATTTGGGCTTCCAGATCGAGTATTTGGCGCCCCTGACCACGCCTTGGTATCTGGAAATTTTGCCTTATCTGATTCCCGTGGTGCTTTTGATGGTAATGTGGTTCTACATTATGCGTCAGCAGGGTGCTGGCGGCGGCAAGGTGATGAACTTTGGCAAGAGCCGCGCCAATATGGTGGATCCGGCCAAGAATAAGGTAACCTTCGCCAATGTGGCGGGGGCGGATGAAGAAAAAGAAGAACTGAAGGAAATTGTGGATTTCCTTAAAAATCCCAAGCATTATGTGGATCTGGGTGCACGCATTCCCAAAGGCGTGCTCCTTGTGGGCCCTCCCGGCACGGGTAAAACTTTGCTTGCCAAGGCCGTGGCAGGGGAAGCCAATGTTCCCTTCTTCTCCATTTCCGGCTCCGATTTTGTGGAAATGTTTGTGGGCGTTGGCGCCAGCCGGGTGCGCGATCTGTTTGAACAGGCCAAGCGCAATGCCCCCAGCATTGTATTTATCGATGAAATCGACGCCGTGGGCCGCCATCGCGGCGCAGGCCTGGGCGGCGGCCATGATGAACGGGAGCAGACGCTGAATCAGCTGCTGGTGGAAATGGATGGCTTTGCCACCAATGAAGGCGTGATCGTGATGGCGGCTACCAATCGCCGGGATATTCTGGATCCCGCCCTGCTGCGTCCCGGTCGGTTTGACCGCCAGGTGACGGTGAATTACCCTGATATGAACGGCCGCGTGGAGATTCTCAAGGTGCACGCCAAGGGCAAGCCCCTTGCCGAAGACGTGGATCTTGAAAATATCGCCAAGCGCACTCCTTATGCTACCGGCGCTGACCTTGAAAACGTGATGAATGAAGGAGCCATCCAGGCTGCCCGCGAAAAGCAGACCCAGATCACCCAGAATCATTTGATTGAAGCGGTGGAACGCATTCAGATGGGCCCTGAAAAGCGCAGCCACAAGGTATTGGAAGAAGATCGCAGAATCACCGCTTATCACGAAGCGGGCCATGCTATTGTGGGCCATGTGCTGCCTCTTTGCGATGATGTGCATATGATCACCGTGGTGCCCCGGGGCAAGGCTGCCGGCCTCACCCTGTCCCTCCCTGAAAAAGAACTGGATCATATGGGCAAGAATAAGCTGCTGCAGACCATCGCCATGGCACTGGCAGGCCGGGCCGCTGAAAGCCTCACCCAGGATGATATCTGCACCGGCGCTGTGAGCGATTTGCAGCGCGCCACCGAACTGGCCCGCAGCATGGTCACTCGCTTTGGCATGAGCGAAAAACTGGGCACGGTGTATCTGGGCAGCGATCAGGAAATTTTTGTGGGCATGGAATTTGGCCAGAGCCGGGAATACAGCGAAGAAACCGCGGCTTTGATCGATGCGGAAGTACGCACGATTTTGAATAATGCATATGCTCAGGCCGTGAATATTCTGAAGGATCATCTGGATCAGCTCAATGGCTTGGCTCAGCTGCTGATTGAAAAGGAAACGGTATCCCGGGAAGATTTTGTGCGGTTTATGAATCCTGAAAAGGAAACGGCTCAGGAAGAAACCGCGGAAGAACAGCCTGCGGAGGATGAAGAATGATCCGTCCGGATCTGCATATGCACACTACGGCGTCGGATGGGGCATTTGCCCCCTCCGCCCTGGCGCGGCTTTTGCAGCGGGCAGATATTACCTGCTTTTCTGTAACCGATCATGATACGCTGGCCGGATTGAAGGATGCCGCTGACGCCGCCTATGATCGTGGTTTGGCGTTTATTCCGGGGGTTGAGATCAGCGCGGAGGGCGAAGCGGAAGTGCATATCCTGGGCTATGGCGTCCGGGAAACGGATAAAGCGTTGCTTGGGTTCCTTGAAAAAATGCATGAGGAACGCCAATGGCGTATCCGCGAAATGGGGGAGAAGCTTGAGCAATTGGGCTTCTCTTTGCCCGTTGAAGAGATTCTATCTGCCAATCCCCAAAGCGTTGGCAGGCCCCATCTGGCCAGGGCCATGATGGAGCGGGGATACGTTGAATCGGTGCCAGAGGCCTTTGATCGGTATCTTGGCAAGGGCCGCGCCGCTTATGTGCCCCGGGAAAGGGTGAGTGCATCCCAAGTGATTGAGATGCTGAAAAGCTGCGGAGCCGTGCCGGTGTTGGCCCATCCCGGACTGCTGAAATGGCCCAAGGAAAAATTACTGCCCATGCTTTCCTGCTGGCAGGATACAGGGCTGATGGGCCTTGAAGTATATCACCCTGGCAATCGGGGCGCCTATAGCCAGTGGGAGCGCCTCGCCCGCCAGCGAGGATTGATGGTAACAGGCGGCAGTGATTTTCATGATATTTCCGGGCATCACGGCAAGCCGGGAGAAACTCTTTCCGATTGGCACAGTGCTTTAGAGGATGCATGGATGCTGTTTCGGGCAGCACGGAAGTAAGGAGATTTTCAGATGTACAACCAGGGATACAGGCCGCCTCAAGCGCCCGTGCCCCCCGCAGGCCATCCCAAGCAGAAAGGCCGCAGGGCAACGACCCAAAGGCGGAGAAGGCTTTGGCCGCTTTGGCTGATTGCAATCCTGCTGATCGGGGGGGCTGTTGGCGTTGCTTCCACTATTTCGGCCAAAAATGCTGAATATCAGAAGCTGGTAGCCGAAGTAGAGGCTGTGCAGAATGTATTTTTAAATAACGTATTTGTAGATGATATTCATCTGGGTGGTATGACGCCTGAGCAGGGGCTGAATGCTGTGAATGCCAAGCTGGCGGCGCGGCAAAATAGCTGGAGTTTGCAGATCACCTATCAGGGACATGTGTTTATCACCTTAAATTATGCCACACTTGGCATTACCAGCGATCCCCAGGAAGCATATAACCTGGTCAAGGCCGCTTTCGAGCTTGGCAAGCAGGGCACCCTGGAAGAAAAAAAGCAGGTGATGGACAGCTTAGAGGAAACCCCCTATAAGGTGTACACCAGCCAGAGCGCCATGACGGACACCGTGCTCAATGATATTCTGGCCCAAATCCAGCCCATGTTTGTTTCCGCGCCTACGGATGCCTATCTGGCGTATTTTACCCCCGATCAGGAAGACCCCTTTATCATCCAGGGGGAAAGCTATGGCATGTCGCTGGATATTGATGCGGTAAAGGCGCAGATATTGAAAATGGCGGCTAACGGTGAATCCGGGGCGCTGGAATTGCAGCCCCAAATGCTTGCGCCCAATATCACGACTGCTGACGTGCGCAATCAGGTGACGCTTCTTCATGAAGCGATTACGCCTGTTTCCTCTGCTTCTACCCAGGAGCGCACCACCAATATCCGGGTGGCGTTTTCCAAGATCAACGGCCTGGTGCTGGAGCCTGGGAAAAAATTTAGCTTTAATAATGTGGTGGGCGCCAGAACCCTGGAAAACGGCTTTAAATATGCCATTGAATATGTAAATGGCATGGAGGAGCCCGGAATTGGCGGCGGCGTATGTCAGGCCAGCACCACGGTGTATCTGGCTGCGCTGCAATCCGGATTGAATATCAAGGATCGCACCGCCCATTCCGATCCTGTTTCTTATACTACCTTTGGCCAGGATGCTACCGTGTATTACACCCGGGATCGGAAGATCGATCTGGTATTTGAAAATAATTCTCCCAGCAAGATCTATATTACTGCTCATGTAGAGGAAATAAAAAAGAACACCTATCAGTGTGTGGTGCGCATTTATGGGCCCAGCATGGGCAATGTGTCCTTTGGCCTTCGCACCCAGCAGGTGGAAACATTGATGGCACCTCTTACGGTGAAATATCAGGAAGATAAGAATCAGACCTATGTGACCTATAAAGATGAGGAACCCTATCTCCTTCGGGAAGCCAGGGAAGGCTTTATTGCCGAAACCTATCTGCAGCGCTTTGAAAACGGCGTGTTGGTGGCGGAAACTCTGGTGAGCCGGGATACCTGCAAGGCCCGGGAAGCGGTGTACCTTACGGGCACGAAAAACAGATAATGCAGCGAAAAGATAACGTCCAAGCCGGCTTGCCTGTTTAGGCGTTATTTGTTGGGAAGAGAAAATGAAATTTGATAACGTATATTTTGTGAATGGCACAGCTTATGCAGGAAAATCCACGCTGGTGAAAGCGATGGCAAAGAAATACGATGGAATCGCCTGCGAGGAAAATTATCACAATTCCAGATTAGATGGATTGGATAAGCATGAATTTCCAGGGCTTACGTATACCAGAGATTTGGTAAACTGGAGCGATTTTATCAGAAGAACCCCTGACGAATATGAGCGCTGGTTCAATACGACTTCGATAGAATGCGAAATACTGGAATTGCAGATTCTGGAAGAATTAGCCGGGCAGGATCGAAAGATTTTTGTGGATACCAATGTATCCGTTGAAACGCTGAAGAAAATTTCGGATGAGGATCACGTATTGATCATGCTTGCGGATCCGGAAATATCGGTGAAGCGCTTTTTTGAAAGGCCGGATAGGGAAAAGCAGTTTTTGTATCAGTTGCTGCTGAAAGAAGAAAATCCAAAGCAGGCCATTGAAAATTTTCGCAATTGCCTGAAGCGGATCAATTCCCAAGAAAGATATGATGATTTCCTGAATTCTGGATTTCATGTGATTCTGCGGGATGAAAATCGAACCATTGAAGAAACCTGCGAGCTGGCGAAGAAATTCTGGAAGCTGTGAAAAAAACATCTGCACGATTGATTATTCCGTGCAGATGTTTTTTTATCAGTAGATATAATATTCGCATTCCAGCCGCCCATTATACAGCCTGCGCTTTTGCTGAGCACGCTGACCAAAGCAGCGCTCAAAGCCAGTGTGAGCGGTGATCACAGCCATGCGGCTGCCCTCATGGCGATCCCGAAGCTTGCGTAGATCCTTATACAGATATTCGCAGGCCTTTCGGTCGCTGAGGCGCTCGCCGTAGGGAGGATTGAGCAAAAAGAGGGGGGAATGCACTTCCAACTGCAATTCTTTCAAATCCCTTTGCATTACGGTGATCTTGCCGCCGAGTCCGGCCTGCTTTAGATGCTTTTTGCAAAGCTCCAACGCTTCTGGATTGATATCGCTGCCGCCGATCATACCAATGCGGGAAGGGTCAAATTGTGCCTTGGCTTCGTTGCGGATACGGTCCATTTCCTTGGCAGGAAAGAAGGGCCATTTTTCGCAGGCAAATTCCCGGGTAAGGCCAGGGGCTCGGTGGGAACGAATATAGGCGGCTTCAATGAGCAGGGTGCCGGTGCCGCAGCAGGGATCCCAAAGGGGCGTATCATCCCGGAAGGGGGAGAGCATCACCAGGGCGGCGGCCAAAGTTTCCCGCAGCGGGGCTTCTCCGTTCCAGGTGCGATAGCCGCGTCGGTTCAGGGCCACACCACTGGTATCGATGGTGAGCCGGGCGACATCTCCATGCAAGGATACGTCAATGGCATATTCCGCCCCGTTCTCCGGGAACCAATCCGTTTTATAATGGTGCTTCATTCTTTCCACGATGGCCTTCTTGGTGATGGCCTGGCAATCCCGAACGCTCATGAGCTGGCTGCGGGCGCATTTACCGCTGACAGGAAAGCGGGCATCCTTGGGCAAATATTTTTCCCAGGGCAGGCTGCGCACAAACTGATATAAATCTTCAAAGCTGAGCACCTTTTTTTCGCCAATAATCAGAAGCACACGGTCCGCCGTGCGGAGCCATAGATTGGCGGCAAAAGCCTGGGCAGGGGTTCCTTCAAAACGGGCGCCCCCAGTTTCACCCTTGGCGTCGATTCCAAGCCGGTTCAGTTCCCGGCGCACCAATCCTTCCAGGCCGAAGGCGGCCGTTGCGAAAAATTCCATAGCATTCATCTCCTCCCGCCGATTATACCAGCCAGAAAACAAATGTACAAGGAAAATTTTTAAAATCAAAAGGAATTTTTATATTCGTAGGGAATTGAAGAAAAAAGAACGATTGTAATAGGAGGAACATACGGATGCTGAAAGGAATTTCCCCTCTGATTCCCCCGGAACTGTTAAAAATTCTGGCGGAAATGGGCCATGGCGATGAGATCGTGCTGGGGGACGCCAATTTCCCGGCGGCTACCATGGGCAAGCGCGTGGTGCGCTGCGATGGGCTGGGCGTAGCTGAAATTCTGGATGCCGTGCTGGCGCTGCTGCCCTTGGATACTTTTGTGGAGGCTCCGGTAGCGCTGATGGCTGTGGTGCCCGGCAAGGAAACCGTGGAGCCGCCCATCTGGAAAGATATTCAAGTGATCGTGGAAAAGCATGAACCGGGCACGAAAATCGAATGGAACGAGCGCTTTGCTTATTACGACAGGGCCAAGCAGGCTTTTGCCGTAGTGCAGACAGGGGAAACCGCGCTGTATGCCAATGTGATTTTGAAAAAAGGCGTGATTGGAAAATAAATGCTTGATGGGGTGATAACGCAATTCCCTTTTGCAAGCAAGGAAACGCAGAGCCTTTGGGAAACGGTGATACCTGCGGGCATGGCAGCGGGCTGTTACCCCTGGATGCTTTGCATCCGAAGAAAACGAGAAAATGCCGGGAGAGAAAGCGCAAGCTGTTTCTCCCGGCGTTTTTATTGTGTCCGTGCAAATCGTTCTTTCGTTCCCTATGATTCTTGCGTATTCACGCTTTTTGCTGAAAGCCGCTGCCGCGGTCAAAAGACCTCGTCCGTATCCAGATTATATTTGGTGGGGCAGAGGGGGCGCTTCATGGTCCATTTACCACGGGTGAAATCGGGGAATGCCTGGGGCATGCCGCCCATGGCTACGGAATCCTCGGAAAGGGTAGTGATGGCCATATAGGTTGCGGCGTCGTATACATCGATAGGAGGTAAGGTCTTGGTACGTGCGGCTTCCGCAAAGGCGTCCATTACCAGATAATCCATGCCGCCGTGGCCGTCATTGGCGCTGGGGTCATAATTCTGCCACAGGGGATGATCGTATTTCTTATAGACTTCTTCCAAGGGCTCCCACTCTTCATGCTTGTGCACGCCGTCCAGATGCACGCCCTTGCAATCCTCGCTTAGAACGCCTTGGGTGCCCTGCACCAGATTGGCGCGGCTGTAGGGCCGGGGCAGGGCGATATTATGCCGGATCATCATCAATTCGCCACCGGCGCATTTGAGGATACTGGTGGTCACATCGCCGCAGGCATACTGCTTGCAGCGGGCGTCGGCCAAAGGATGATCGGGTTGATTGCGCTGCAAATAATCCTGCACACCATAAGCAGGAGTAGACATGGATGCAATGGAAACAAATCGGTTGCCCCTATTGATATTGAGCAATTTACCCATGGGCAATGCGCCATGCGTGGGGTAAAGATCACCATTGCGCATAAAATTCTGATTGCAGCGGGCATGGGTCATATCGCAGATATGCGAGCGCAGATCGTGACAATAGCCGCATTCGGTGTAAACGACCCTGCCGAAAAGTCCCTGGCGCAGCATATTCAGAGCAGCCAGTTCTGTGCGGCCATAGCAGCAGTTTTCAAGCAGCATCATGGGCGTGCCCGTGCGTTCGTAGGTGTGCACCAGTTCCCAGCATTCATCCAGGCTGGTGGCCCCGCATACTTCTGCGGCGGTATAAATACCTGCTTTCATGAAATCTATGCAGATTTCCCAGTGGGTGATCCAATTGGTGATTACATATACCAGATCGATATCCCCGCGATCAATAATGCGGCGGTAATCCAGGTAACCATCTGGGGTATCACCCAGATCATTCAGGATTTTGATGCCCTTTTGTAACCTATCTTCCATAATATCGCAGACGGCCACAATTTTGAGATCATGAATACTGTGAATGGTAGTCAAAAGGCCGCACCCACGGCTGCCCAGGCCGATCACGGCCGCACGAAGATAATCACCCATGACAATTTCCTCCCTTAGTATGAAAGCTTGGCGATAGTATAGAAAAACGAAATATATTTGTCAATGGAGCTTTCAATTCTAATATGGAGTTTTCAACTTTTATGATATATGCGTTTTATTTCATCGGTATCATTGCCATTTTCATCCTTGACGATCAGGGGTGGCTCAATAATCAAGCCGGAATGCACGTCCAGCATGGCTTCAATGAGAGCAAGCCGTGCCGGACGTTTTTCATTGGCGTGCACCAGGCGAAGGCGCTTGGGCTCCAATCTGTACTGGCGCAATGTTTCAAAGGCATCGGTAAGCCTGGCTACTGGCAGCATCAGGGAAAATTTGGCATGATTGCGAAGGAGCCATGCTGATGCGGCGGCAATATCGGATAGAGTGCAATGGGTTTCTTGCCGGGCCGTGCTCAGCGCTGGATTTGGGCTGAGCAGTGCGGATTTTTCCGGGGTGTAGGGGGGATTACAGATCACCAGATCATACTTGGCGTGGGGGAGCAGGGAACGGATATCCCGAAGATCTCCGCAATGCACATGGATGCTTTCTTCCAGGCCATTGAGCGCCATGCTGCGCTGGGCACGCTCCGCTGCATCGGGCTGGATTTCCACGGCATCGCATTGAATTCCATGAGCGCGCCCGTAAAGAAGCAGAGGAAGAATACCGGTGCCCGTACCCAGATCACATACAAGGGAACCGGGGCGAACCCGGGCAAAATCCGAGAGCAGCACGGCATCCATGCCGAAACGGAAGGAATCGGGGGATTGAATGATGCGCAGATTACAAAGCTGCAGATCATCGATTCGTTCCCCGGGAAGCAGCAAAGATTCGGGAGAATTATTCATACAATTCAAACTCCAGGTATTTTCGTAGGCAATAGCCCGATTGCCCTTCGTACTGCACGGCACACCAGGTATCACCCACATGGGTAATGATCACATAATCATCCTTCAGCATGTTATCAAGAAGCGTGGCTTCTTCAGAACAGCCGGCGTAAAGCGCAAGCTTGGCGCCGCTTTGCGGCTTTACCTGGCTAAGCACCAGCGTGGAAAGCTTTTTCAAGCTTTCATCCCGCATGGCATCATAATTGACGCTGGGCTTGGGGGTATCAGCGGGCGTTTGGGTGGCCTGGGGGACAGCGGTGGGAGCGGCGGTGGGCGATTGGCTATTTTGGAAGGTGAGGAACTTGGTCATCACATAGCCGGTGGTGCCATTATAGGTAACCTGGCACCAAGTGGTACCCTTGCTGTATACAGGCACGGTGGCATACTGGGGAATGGTGGTGAGGATGGCTGCGCCGTCCCAGGGACCAATGCGAAGATTGAGAGAGCCGCTGGCAGTGGTCACCTGGGCATAGCCGATAATGGTGCCCACAGGTGATTTCGTAGGCGCTGCGGTAGGCGCCTGGGTGGGTGCTTGCACGCTGCCAAGGGGCGTTAAATATTGGCTCATTACGTAGCCGGTGGTTCCGCTGTAAACCACTTTGCTCCAGGTCTTTCCATATTCCGTTACGATTACGATTTCCTGCTGGGGAATGGTGCGAAGAACGGCGGCATCGCCATCAGGCTCGCTTCGCAGATTCAAGGAGCCGGTAGGGGTAGTGATACGGGCTTGCTGGCCGCTTTGGATGGACGGCAGGGTGGTGGGGGCTTGAGTGGCGGGCGCCTGGGTTGCAGGAATTAAAGTAGCCTCGGGAACGGGCGTGGGGGACGCGGTTGCTGTCTGGGTGGGCGCTTGGGTGGGCGAAGCGGCAAGGAAGGTGAGGAATTTGGTCATCACATAGCCGGTGGAGCCGGCATAGTGCACCTGGCACCATTCACTGCCCTTTTGAAGAACCGTCACATAGGCATACTGGGGAATGGTGCGCAGCACCTTAGCGCTGCCAGGCGCCAAGCGCAGATTTAAGGAGCCCTTTTCGGTGGTTACCTGGGCGGTGGAGGAAGCAGCGGGGGCCTGGGTGGGCTGTAGGGTGGCCTGGGGCTGCTGCGTGGCAGCGGGCTGGGAGGCAAAGGTGAGGAAACTGGTCATGACATAGCCGTTAAAGCCGCCATAGCTGGTTTGACACCATACGCTGCCGGCTTGGTAAATGGGGATGATTTCATATTGGGGAATGGTGCAAAGAACGGTGCCATTCTTTCCGGCAGAGGCCCGCAGATTGAGGGACCCCTGCACGGTGGTCACCTGGGCGTAGCGCAGCGCAGGCTCTGCTGTGGCCTGGGGCGCCGGCGTAGGCGTGGGGGCCAGCGTAGGCTGCTGCGCAGGCTGGGATACAAAGGTGAGGAACTTGGTCATTACAAAGCCGGTGTAGCCGTTGTAGGTGGTTTTGCACCAAGTATCGCCCTTATCCAGGATGGGAATCAAGGCATACTGAGGAATGGTACGAAGAATCATCCCCTGAGAGGTGGCGGTGGCCCGAAGATTCAGGGAGCCCTGCACGGTAGTAACGCGGGCATAGAGCGCTTCATTGGGCGCTTGAGTAGCCGAAGTGGTGGGGGCCAAAGTGGGCAAAGAAAGGGTGGGAGCTATGGTGGGCTGGGAAAGGAAGGTGAGGAACTTGGTCATCACATAGCCGGTATGGCCGTTATAGGTGGTTTTGCACCAGGTGGCGCCCTGCTCCAGGATGGTGATCACGGCATACTGGGGAATGGTGGTAAGCACCCGGGCTGTGTCAGTAGCCTGAATGCGCAGATTTAAAGATCCCTTGGCAGTAGTGACCCGTGCCTGGAGGGCGGAGGTGTTACCGCCGGGAAAGGGAGTAGCAGTAGGAGCAAAGAGGGGATCTTTTTCAATATACTGGCTCATTACATAGCCTTTCACCCCGTGATAGCGCACCGTGCTCCATTCGCCGCTTTCGCTTTCCACGATCAATTGGGTGCCGGTGGGCAGCTCAGCCAGAAGAGAAGCGTTGAGACTGGGGCCGGAGCGGAAATTAAGGGTGGTAGAAGAGGCGACACGGGCATAAAACTCGTTGCCAAAAGCGCTGTCCTTGGCCATGAAGAGGTCATTTCCGGTGGATGAAATCTGATTGGCCAGTACGTAGCCGATCATTTTACCGTACTGCACCTGCGCCCAGGTGCCGTCCGATGTGATGCGGATGACTTCCGTACCGGAGGGCAAGGTGGCCATGAGATAGCCCGTGGTGCTGGCGGTGAGCCGGAGAGCGGCCTGGGAAGTGGTGATGGCGCCATTGCCGCTGGGATCCTCGATGGCGGGGCCACTGCCGTGGATTTCCAGGTATTCATTGGATACATAGCCGACCCGCAATCCATATTGCGTGCGGCTCCACTGATCCCCAATTTCAAACAGGGGCAGCATGGTGTCTTCGGGAATGGTAGTCAGGATGGAGCTATTGGTAGAGGCGGAGGCGCGCAAATTCAGGGCACTGGTGTTGATCACCGTGCCGTGGGCAGCAATCTTGGTGGGCTTCATGGTGGTGGAGGCGGGAATTTCACCGGAAATATTCAGCCAGGCACGGGATACATAGCCGCATAGCTCGCCGTAGCCGATCAGGCAATCATCCCCCGCCAAAGCGTATACTTTCACAGTGACGCCATGGGGAATGGTGGTGATAGTGGAAGTATACGGGGTGGTTTCATAGCGCAGTGTGATCCTGTCGTTAGCGGAGGGGAGCTGCACAATAGCGGTTCCGCTTTCAGCGGTTTCAATTTCGGCAGGATCCTCGGGGATTACCTGCTCCTGGCTTTCCTGACCCTCTACCACCGCGCTGAGGATGGAGCGGGTGAGGGTATACTGCACCCTGGTACAGCCTTCAAAATAGAAGGCCAGGATTTGATCGTAGGTATAGCCCATCTGCGCCATATACATGGCGCCTCGTTGGCTCATGCCGATGCCATGGCCATAGCGGCGGGAAGAAACGATAAAGGTGGAGCCGGTTTCGGATACGGACCACAGCTCATTGCTGCCGCTGTTGATGCTCATTTTCAGCGGCGCTTCCAGTTCATTAAAAATATCAAAGGTCAAAGTACCGGTATGGCTCTGGCCATTTAAAGTGTAGGATACAGTGAAATCCAATTTGGTATAGAGCCTGCTGGGCGAGGAATATTTGGGGGTGTGGGGAGTGACGGCGGAAACCCCTGTAACGGATGCGCCGGCGCCAAAGGCGGCAATCGCTTTGCTGGAAAGGAGCGATGCCAAGGCAGAATTGCTCTGGGAGCCGGATTTATTCACGGTAAAGGAAATCTTTCTGGAAGCCGGGTTGGCCAGATCGTAGGGGTCATCCTTTACGGTGAGGTAGGAATAGGAATTGGAACCCCAGGCATTTTTCACCGATTCAATCTGGCCGCCGTTGGAAGCGGTATAGTAGGTGGCGGTAAAGGCACTGCCATTTTTGGCCACGATGCCTTTGGTGGCGTCCACCGCCGCCTTGCAATTGGCATTGCCAGAGGGTGTGCCGTTATATACCTGATCAGAGGTAGTATCCACCACGTCATAGAGCCGGGAGGAGGAGGCGCTCATAGCGCGCATGGTGTAGGTGCGGGCGGCCACGGCCTGGGCCTTCAAGGCCTCCAGCCCGGAGGAATTACCCATTTCATAGGGCAGCACACCGTAAAGATAATCCTCCATATAAATATAAGCGATCACATAAAGCTGATAGCCGGTGGAGGCAGAACGGGATACAAAGTAAAAGTCACCGGGATAGAGATTGGAAGGCACCCGGCCCTGAGAAATTTTGATGCCGTTTTGTCCGCTCGTCTCATGGCGGCGAAGCTTAAAGGCGGTGCCCATATCGGTGGTGGAGCCGGCGTAAGTCAGAGAAAGAGCGCCGGTAGAGGAATTGAATTTTACCGTAACGGAAGAGCCGCTGGCGATGGTGCGGCTGGATTTTCCGTTCACAGTGTAGCTTCCGTACACGGTGAGATTCAAGGAGGAAGGATTGCCCAGAGAAGAAAGGCGCACCCGCACCATGCCGTTTTGCGTGTTGCCGGTGCTTAAAGGGGCGGAGCGCAGCGTAGCAGCCTGGGCAGAGGGCACAAGGCCGGCAATGAGCACCAGGCAAAGAAGCAGGCATATCAACTTATCAAAGCGGCGTTTTGGTGTGTACATTCTTAGTTCCTCCGTTGTATGGAAAGCTACCTGAAAAAGGTGCAGGCGTAATACATTCGTAATCATTGAAAGTGTATCATAATTCATGCAATTTGTCTATGCATTATATGTAGGGAATATTTTGAAGGAGTGGAAGATTTACATCTGATTGCCTGTGCTTTTCTTTTTTCCCGTTTTGTGGTATAAATAGATTGGCAAATTGGAAAGCGAGGGAATGGCATGATTGTAGTGGTAGCGGAAAAACCCAGCGTGGGAAGGGATCTGGCCCGGGTGCTAAAATGCACACAGCGGGGCGAGGGCTTTTTGCGTGGGGAAAATCATACCGTTACCTGGGCGATTGGCCATTTGGTGACCCTGTGCGAGCCGGATGAGCTGGATGAAAAATATAAAAAATGGAGGATGGAGGATTTGCCCATCCTGCCGGAAAAAATTCCAACCAAGGTGATCTCCAAAACCAAATCCCAGTTTTCGGTGATCAAAAAGCTGATCAACGATCCGGAAACAGAGCGGCTGATCTGCGCAACAGATGCAGGAAGAGAGGGAGAATTAATTTTCCGCCTGATTTATCAGCAGGCAAAATGCAAAAAGCCCGTGGACCGGCTGTGGATTTCCTCCATGACGGATGAAGCCATCCGGGAAGGATTCGCTTCCTTAAAGCCCGGAGGGGAATATGACGGCCTTTACCGCAGCGCTACCTGCCGCTCTCAGGCGGATTGGTTGGTGGGTATGAATGCCAGCCGGGCATTTACCTTGCGATTTGACGCTCTTTTATCCATTGGCCGGGTGCAAACGCCTACCTTGGCCATCCTGGTTAAGCGATATCATGAGATTGCTGATTTTAAACCGGAAGAATATTATACCGTTACAGCCAATTTTGGGGATTATACTGGCCAGTGGTTTGATGAAAAGGCAGAGGATGAAAAGAAGGCCAGCCGCATTCCCAACAAGGAAGCGGCCGATCGGATTGCCAAAGCCATCAGGGGAAAGGCTGCCCGAGTGAAAGCGGTGACGGCAGAAGCAAAAAAAGAATTGCCGCCCCAGCTATACGACCTGACCTCCCTCCAGCGGGAAGCCAACAGGAAACTGGGCTACACAGCGGATAAAACATTGAAAATAGCCCAGGAGCTATATGAAAAATGGAAGGCCATCACCTATCCCCGCACCGATAGCCGCTATCTGCCTATGGATATGCTGGGCAGAGCAAAACAAACGCTGCAGAAGCTGCCGGAAGCGTATCATGGCTTTGTTCAAAATATTCCTTGGGGAGAAGGGGGAAAGCTACCTTTTTCCAAGAGAATTTTTGATAATGCCAAGGTATCCGATCATCATGCCATTATCCCCACCTCCCAGACGGCGCCCCTGGATAAGCTGCCTGCGGAGGCGGCGAAGCTGTTTGACATGATTGCGAGGCGTGCGATTGCTGTATTTTATCCTGCTCATGAATACGATGCCATCAAGGTAGTCACGATCTGCGAAGGGCATGCCTTCAAATCATCCGGCAAGGTGGTGCGCGTGAAAGGCTGGAAGGACGTATATCCCACCGACGAACAGGAAGAGGGCGCGCTGCCCAATCTCCGGGAAGGGGATGGTCGGCTGGCAGAAAAGGCCTCCGTGAAAAAAGAATCCACAAAGCCCCCTGCTCCCCATACGGATGCTTCCTTATTGGCGGCCATGGAAAACGCGGGCAGGGAATTGGAGGATGAAAAGCTCAGGGAGCAGATGAAGGGATCGGGCCTTGGCACACCGGCCACCCGGGCAGCCATCATCGAAAGGCTCATTCAGGTGGGCTATGCCGCCCGGAAGGGCCGGGCTCTGAACGCAACCGAAAAGGGCGTATCCCTGATCGCCATTGCTCCGCCGGAAATTGCATCCCCTGAAACTACGGGAAAATGGGAATTGGCTCTGGATGAGATTGCGAAGAACAAGCGGGATACGGAGCGATTTATGCAGGGCATCCGAAATCTTACCACTTTCCTGATTTCCTATGCCAGGGATACCAAAACAGATGCTTCTTTCCCCGAGGAAATGCGCAGAAAGGGCAAAGGCAGCCGGAAAAGCCCCAACGCCAAATCGGTGCCGGGAGCCAAATGCCCCCTGTGCGGAAAAGCCGTGCAGGAAAACGCCAAGGCCTTTGGCTGCTCTGCCTGGCGGGAAGGATGCCGTTTCACCCTCTGGAAGGATTGCCTCACCAAGGGCGGCGGGCCGATGCTGACGGAAAAGCTGGTGGCGCTGCTGCTGGAAAAGAGCACGGTAAAAGGCTCCACAGGAATTGTTTCCCTAAGGGATGGCCAAATTTCCTTTACCCCCAATGGCAGAGAAACGCCCAGCATTTTTACCGGAATCACCTATGAGAAAAAATGAATCCTTGCAAAAAAGCCGGGAAGCAAACTGCTTTCCGGCTTTTGATTGTGTAGTGCTTATTGATTCAGCCATGCCCATCCTTTGTCTACTGCGGCCAGCACCCGTTCCGGGGCAGGGCCGCCGATGAGGCTGCGGGCGGCAACGCAGGTTTTAAGGGAAATAGCATCATATACGTCGCTTTCAAAGGCGATGGAAAATTCCTTTAAGGTATCAAGCGACAGCGCATCAATGGCGCAGTTTTCTGTAAGGCAATGGGCCACCAATTTGCCTACCACGGCGTGAGCATCCCGGAAGGGCACGCCCTTTTTCACCAGGTAATCGGCGCAGTCGGTGGCATTGGCAAAGCCGGCATTGGCGCTATCGTGCATGGTGTTCAGGCGGAAGGTGGCCGTGCGCAGCATTTCGGTAAAGATATGAAGGCATTTGAGCCAGGTATCCCGCCCGTCAAAGAAGGCTTCCTTATCTTCCTGCATGTCCTTATTATAGGCCAGAGGAAGGCCCTTCATCACGGTGAGCAGCGCCATGAGATCACCATACACCCGCCCTGTTTTGCCCCGGGCCAATTCGGCCACGTCGGGATTTTTTTTCTGAGGCATCATGGATGAGCCGGTGGAGAAGCCGTCATCCAACGTGACAAAGCCAAATTCCAGGCTGCTCCAGAGCACCATTTCCTCGCAAAAACGGGAAAGATGCATCATGCCGATGGAGGCAGCGCTGAGATAATCCAGCAGGAAATCCCGATCGCTTACCCCGTCCAGACTATTCATGGATACGGAAGATAGCCCCAACTCCCCGGCCACAAATTCTCGATCCAAGGGATAGGTGGTGCCGGACAGGGCACCGCTGCCAAGGGGGGATACATCTGCCGCTTCTTTGGCATGCTGCACCCTGATCATATCCCGCTTGAACATTTCAAAATATGCCATCAGATGATGCCCCAGGGTGATGGGCTGGGCCCGCTGGAGGTGGGTGTAGCCGGGCATTACATCCCCTGCGTGCTTTTTTGCAAGAGTAAGGAGAAGCTCTTCCATTTCCCGCAGGAGAGAAAGGGTTTCATCGCAGGTATCCTTGGCATACAAATGCATATCCAGGGCCACTTGGTCGTTGCGGCTGCGGCCGGTGTGGAGCCGCTTGCCCGCTTCGCCGATGCGCTCGGTCAAAATGGATTCCACCAGCATGTGGATATCTTCGCTGTCGGCTGGAAAATCGATTTTGCCCGCCTCCATATCGCAAAGGATTTCTTTCAGCCCTTCCTGGATGGCGGCCTCGTCCGCTTTGGTGATAATGCCCTGCCTAAAAAGCATTTTTGCATGGGCCTGGCTGCCCTTGATATCCTGGGCAAAGAGGCGCTTATCAAAAGAAATGGAAGAATGGAAATCATCCATCATCTGATCGGTGGCTTTTTGAAATCGTCCGCTCCAAAGCTTCATGATTCTGTCTCCTTATTTGTGAATTTGCCGAAATACCAGCCATGAACGCCGTCTTTTTTCACATAGCAGCGATCGGAAAGCTGTGTGATAATCCCTAATTCATCGCCGGGATTGATGGAAAGAATGGCGGTTGCCACATCGCTGCAGCAAAGCTGGCCCTTGGATTCGTAAAGATACGATGTGGGAACGCTTACTTTTGTGCCGTGGTGAAGCACCTGGGACATTTCTTCGCCCTTTTCCACCATTTCCACGTCATGATCGCCCCAATGGATAAAGCGTCCTTGGTCGCTTCCTTCCTGGGCATCCATGGCAGTGGCAAAGGGCAGATCGTGGCAAGAAATATAGGAAAGCTGATCTACGTGCCCACCGGGGAGAATGAGAAGATTTAATTGCCCATCATTTTTTACTCCGCAGCCGCCATCGATGGAAATGATATGGCTTTTGTGATCGATAACGGGATTATACCAGGCCGTTTCCGTGCTGTAAAGCGCTGTGGGCCAATGGCCAACCACTACATATTTCTGAAAGGAGAGCCCATCTTCCATAAAATGATCCCATTTGATATATTGCTTCCGGGGCGTGCCTACCAGCTCATGCAGGCGTTCATGGGGAAGGCCGCTGTGAGCGAAGATGATTTCGTCTGTTTCAATCAGGGTGGGCAGAGATTCCAGAAATTCAATTTCAGGGGCAAAAAGCTTGCGCAGAATGGGGAAAACAGATGGGGTATCCATATCGAGGGTTACTTCATATCCTGCCTCCCGGCACATTTCATGGAGCCAGGTGCTGGGCCACCATTCCCGGTAGCTGATGGCGTTTGCAACAAATGTTTTTTGGGTATCTATTTCATCGCTCATGAGCAGGCAATAGCGCCAATGATCCACGTTTCCAATCAGGGGATAAACGGGGCCGTTTTTGCAAAGCTGCATCACGGTTCTCAGCGTTCCCAGGCTATCCGGGCCCTTTTCCACAAAATCCCCCGTGATCACCAGAATATCATTCTCCGGGGAATAATTCGCTTTCTTCAGCAGCCTTAAAAGCAGCTGGGGATGAGCATGAATATCGGATGCAACCAGCAGCCGTTTATTTTCAGGGATGGATAATTGTTTCAGGGTAATCGAAAGTGCCATAAGCAATCTCCTTTAAGATGATACCCGAATATTATAGCAAAGAAAATGGGGGCGGGCAAGAAAAAAGCCGGACGAATCCGGCTTTCAAACGTATTTTTTCTGAATTACTTTTCCATTTCTTCCTTGGCCAGGGCCTGCACCTTGAGGGGGAGACCGAAGAGATTGATGAAGCCTTCGGAATCGTGGTGGCTATAGAGATCCTCGCTGTCGCCGAAGGTGGCGATCTTTTCCATATACAGACTGCACTTGGCAGTTACGCCGGCGCCGAAGCAATTGCCCTTGTAGAGCTTGAGCTTGGCAGTGCCGGTCACGTTTTGCTGAGTGGAGGTGACGAAAGCAGTGATGGCTTCCCGCAGGGGAGTATACCACTGGCCGTTGTATACCAGATCGGCAAACTTGAGGGCCACCTGCTGCTTATAATGCTGGGTTTCCTTATCGATGGTGATTTCTTCCAAATTGGCATGGGCAGCATAGAGCAGGGTGCCGCCGGGAGTTTCGTATACGCCGCGGCTCTTCATGCCCACCAGACGGTTTTCCACCATATCCACGATGCCAACGCCATTGCGGGCGGCGATTTCATTAGCCTTTTCCAGCAGAGAAATGGCATCCAGCTTTTCGCCGTTAATGGCTACGGGCACGCCCTTTTCAAAATCCACTGTCACGTATTCGGGCTCGTCGGGGGCATCCTCAGGCAGAGTGCATACCAGGGGAACGTGCTTCGGCATTTCCAGTTCAGGATATTCCAGCTCGCCGCCTTCATGGGAGAGATGCCAGATGTTCTTATCCATGGAATAAGGGCGCTTCTTGGTGACGGGCACATCGATGCCATGGGCATTGGCGTAGTCGATGGCGTCTTCACGGCTCTTGATATCCCAGATGCGCCAGGGGGCGATGATCTTCATATGGGGATCGAAGGCCTTGATGGTCAATTCAAAACGAACCTGGTCGTTGCCCTTGCCGGTGCAGCCGTGGCAGATGGCGGTGCAGTTTTCCTTATGGGCGATTTCCACCAGCCGCTTGGCGATGAGGGGGCGGGCAAAGGAAGTGCCCAGGAGATACTTGCCTTCATAAACAGCACCGCACTGCAGGGTGGGCCAGATAAAATCTTCTACGAATTCCTTGCGCAGATCTTCAATATACAGCTTTTCAGCGCCGGACTTTTTGGCTTTCTCGTGGAGAGGATCCAATTCCTCGCCCTGGCCCACGTCGCCCGCCATGCAGACCACATCGCAATCATAGTTTTCTTTCAGCCAGGGGATGATGATGGAAGTATCCAAGCCGCCGCTGTAGGCCAGCAAAACACGCATTTTCGCCATGACAAAATTCCTCCAAATTTGTAGTACCCAGAGAGTATACACCTTTTTGCATAAGAATGCAATAGTGTTTTTGATTTTTCTGTATATTCCGATTTTTATTCAAAATAAAAGCATAAATGAACCAGGCGGAAGCAATTGACAAAAAAAGAAAGGAGGGATAAAATAAAGCGTAAATCCACTTTATTTACAAAATAATGCATAGCAAGGGAGCGATCAGGATGGATATGACCTATCCTCTGCAGGTGGCCGGCATCACGCGTCATCTGCCCATTTGCCGGGTAACGGATGATTTGTATATTGGTGCGTTTGTGATCTTTGGGGATGTGGAATTGACCCAGTGCTGCGCCCGGGAATTGCTCAAGGCTGCCCCGGCATACGATATTCTCATTACCGCAGAATCCAAGGGAATTCCGCTGGCATATGAAATGGCGCGTCAGGCGGGCACCAATCACTATCTGATCGCCCGGAAAGCGCCCAAGCTGTATATGAAGAATGTTTTCACCACGAAGGTGAATTCCATCACCACCGAAAAGATGCAGATTCTTTGCATTGACCAGGATGACGCCGACGCCATGAAGGGCAAGCGCGTT
>SVGW01000033.1 GCA_015056125.1 Clostridiales bacterium
CCCAGTATATCGTTTATTCGGTACTCCCTTTGGCATAGAAAAACACCCCATTTCTTAGTACAAGTATTTTACCATACTTGTCTAACAAATGGGGTGCAGTTCAGGGGCGAGAAGCCCCCTGCTCCGGCGCAGGCCCAGCCCCCGTAAAAAGCTTATCGATTGACGAAAACCGGCATGGTCCAGGCTTTTTTGCCGTTCCGATCGGTGATCTCGGCGCGAACGAAGGTATCGTTGGGGGTGATTTTGTAGGCGTCCTCGGTTATATTGGGGCAGCGGCGGGTGCGGCCGGTGACCCAGGGCATATTGGAATAAAAGATCACCTGCTCCACTTCGGAGCATTTGAGGGAAACGGTGTCCCCGTCCAGAGAAAATTCATGAATGACCGGACCTTGGGAAGCATAGAAGCGGCCGTTTTTCAAAGCATCCATCACGTGCTCCCGGGTCAGTGCAGGGGCGGAGAGGTAAAGGAAGGACTGGCACTGGTCGCCATTATAAAAATGAGCATCGTCCCCGGCCAACACGGGCAAATTGCAGCCATCTGCAAAACACAGATCCAGAACAGAGGAGGAATCGGCCCGATTGCCGTTCCAGGGGGCCTGAGAAACCTGATTGAAAATTTCCGTGGCGCTGATCCCTCGGAGTCCCTCTATCACTTCAGGCTCATTCAAAGACCAAGCAGGATGCGCCAGAATAGCTAGGCCGCCGTGAGCGAGAATGCCGTCAATGCCCTGCTGGGGCGTTTCCCGGATGCCTTCCGTTTCCATCAGGGTATCATCCACACCGATGCCCACAATGTGCACCGCCTGACGATGGCGGCGCGTGACGAAATAATCCAGCTCCACCCCGGGCAGCATGAGCAGCTTGGTATCCAATTGATCGGTGGGCGTAACTTTCCTGTGATCCGTAAGGGCCAGAAAATGGTAGCCCGCTTCTTCATAGAGCTTCACCACTTCTTCCGGGCTCTTTCGCCCATCGCTGCAGGTGGTGTGAGTGTGCAGATTGCCTTTCCACTGCGGAATGGCAGGATCAATATAATAAGTCATCTATATGCTCCCCTCTCATAATACGTACAATTTTTTATCTGCCGGGCCGCCCGCCGGGGCCTCCGCGCCCGCCGCCGGTGGTGTATACCAATTGCTCCATGGTAATTTGGGCGGTGGCATCACCCAGGGATAGGGTATAGGTTTCGCCCAGGCGAATCTGGGGGCAGCTGACGATCAGCAGATTAAAATTTTTCTGGGATTGCCAGCTGATCAATTCATTCCCCGCCTGATCCTTAAGGCTGAAGGGCTCCAGGGCAATGGAACCGTTTACCGAAGCCAGGATCACCCCCTGGGTGGAGGAGGCATCAAAGCTCTGGGCCATGCCGGAAGAGCCGGCAGCCAGAAAAACGCCCCCGGTGATTACGCCGTTTCCGCCAAAATCCAAAGCGCCGTTGCCGCTATTTGTGGGGCCGGATACATAGGTTTCTCCGCCGGATACGGTGAAGTGACCGTTGGAATCAATGCCGTCCCCGGAAGCATCCACAAAAAGGCTGCCCCCGGAAATGGTGATGTGGCAATTTTCATCCACCGCAAAGATATCGCCGCCCCAGCGGCCGCCATAGCCACTCTGATCATTGCCGCCTGCGGCGTTCAGGCCGTCATCAGAGGCAGTGAGGCGGATAGCACCGCCGGAAATTTCAATGCTTTGGCCTTCCAAGCCCTCATAGCTTTGGAAAATCAGAATGCTGCCCCCGGAAATATGCAGGGCGTTGTCTGCATGGAAGCCATCATCCCCGGTGGCAATTTCAAAGGCACCGCCGGATGCATAGATGGAAGCGTTGGCATGCACGGCGTCATCCTCTGCATCGATTTGGAAAGCGCCGCCGGTAATCAGCATATCGCCCGATGATTTCAGCGCTTTCATGCTGGAAGAATTCTGAGCAGAAGAAGTATAGCCCCTTCCGCCCCAGCTAAAGGATTGCTGGGCAGCGGCATTTTTGCTGCCTTCACCGGTGGTAATTTCAAAGGCGCCGCCGTCAAGCTGCATTTTTCCGCTGGCGCTGATGCCATCGCCCTTGGCAGAAATCACAAAGCTACCGCCGGCGATGTAGCAATAGCCCTTATCCAAATCTTCGTGTTCGGCGTGCAGGGCGTCCTTTCCTGCATCCAGGCTGAAATCGCCCTCCAGAATGCGGATGCTGTTATTGGCCTCCAGTGCATGGGCGGAGGCGGTGATCTGGAAGCTGCCGCCGGTGATGGCCAGGTCATCCTTGGATACGATGCCGTTTCCCCCGGGAGAGGAGATAGCCAAAAGGCCATCGCCATTCAGGGTGAGATCTTCTTTGGAAAAGATTACAGCATCGATGCTGTTACCATCCAGGGATTGAAAGCTGCCGCTATTGGTGAGCACGTTTTGGGATTCGGAGTCCAGGGTGATGAATACTTTATCGGCTTGCCTGATATAGAGGGGCGCGTTATTCTGGCTATGGAGAGAAAGGCCGCTTAATACCAATTGCACCTTATGATCGGCATCCGCATCCACAATCACCATGCCCTCCTGCGCTTCCCCCGTCAAGCGGTAGGTGCCTTTTTTGAGAATGGTAACAGTGCTGCCGGATACGGATACATTTTTGCTCTGGCAGGAAATGCCTGCCTCGCTAAACACAATATCAATGCATTCGCTTTCATCATAAGTGCTTCTCATATCCCGGGAGGAAAATTCCTCTGAGGCAGTAAAAAACGGATCTGTATCTGCTTGGGCGGGGAGGGAATGGGGCGGCAGCAAAAGGAACGCCGCCAAGCACAGCGCCAAGAGGCTTTTTTTTGTCATAAAGGCATCCCCCTTTGGGTTTACAGTTCGGTCATGGCGGTTTCTTGCTTGGATACGGTGATTTCCAGGTTGCCATTGCGGCAGCGAAGCTCGTCAATCAGTTGCTTTTCAGTGGCAGGGTTGCGCAAGGTGAGGTTGTAGGTGAGCCTGAACAGGCTGCCCATGTTGGTGGTTTTCACCCGCACCAACTCCCAGGAGGAGGCGTGGGCGGAAAGGAGATCATCAAATACGCCGCTGTAATCCAGATCCTCCGGAATGGTGATGTGCAATGTTTTATATTTGGCGCTGTTCTTTTTCATGCCCAGGTCCAGGCGGTTGTAAAGCAAGGTCACGCCGCACATAATCAGGGCAAAGAGCACAGAAAAGGCCAGATAGCCCATGCCGGAAATCAGCCCAGCGCCCATGGCCAGAAAAATCATGGCAATTTCCTTGGCGGTGCCGGGCACCGAGCGGAAGCGCACCAGGCTGAATGTGCCGGCCACGGCTACCCCTGCCCCGATATTGCCGTTCACCATCATGATCACCACGCATACCACCGCAGGCAGCAGGGCCAGCGTGACCACAAAGGACTTGGTGTATCGGGTGCGCACCATATAGCCAAGGGCCAAAATCAGCCCCACAATCAGGGATACCCCCATGCAGAGCAGAAAATGCTCCACGCTGATTACGCTGGCGGCGGCAGAATCAAAAAGACCCCGGAAGAGATTGGAAAGGGTGCTGGCATGGTTCATGAGTGATCGCTCCTTTGATCTGAGGATAAATGAATTGCTGATAGGCAGTGCCGTATTTGGAAAAAGAAGTTTTATAAATGCGCAATTGCGTGAGCGCCTTGGTCATCCACAGGGGAATGCCCCCGGATGTTTTTATTTCCATAAGCACTCGGCCTTCCGGCAGCAGCGCGTTGCCTCCTGCGGGAGATTGGAGGGATAAATCTTCCTGGCGGCTTTGAATGGTATCGTCAAAGGTGATTCTAAAATCATCGCCGTTCAGCGAATAGTAGGCCTCCCGTTCATAGGAGAGAAACACGGTGGGCCGCAGCGTTTCATAATATTGAAGGAAATACTGAATTTCCCTTGCAATCTGGCTATTTTCAGGGGCGGGAATGCGCCCGCAGAGCCAGTCCATGGCCTGCTGCTGGGGCAGGGCCAAGCGACGTTTGTATACCACCGATTTGTATTTTTTCTTAAGCTCCACATAAATCTGATCATCCGGCCCCGCCGGGCGATAGCTGCGTACCCGCAGCTTTTCTTTGTATACCGGCTTTTCCAGGGAACGGCGGATCAGCCGATAGGAATCTGTATCAAAATACAGATTGCGGATTTCGCTTCGCCCAAATTGATCCAATCGCATGTAAGGAGCCATGGCTTCAAGGATTTTTTGCTTTTCTTCCAGGGTGAGCATGTATTTTAGCTCATATCGCTTGAAAATGCTTTGATACATGGCGCCATGCCTCCCTTCTTTCTGCTTTGCCTGCTTATTATACATCCTTTTTGGTGAAAGGTAAAATGGAAAGGAAAAAGGTTTACAGAAGATTCAAAAAGTATCCTATGGTATTGCCTGAAAAGGAAAATGCGTTGGTATTCAAAAAACACAGTAAAAAGTGTATTTTTTTTGTTTTTTTGATGGATTGGCTGGTAAAATATGATATGATTTCCACATGAAGGGAAAGGGGAGAGATTGATTTGAAAAAGGTACTACTTCATATCTTTGTGGCTTGTTTACTGGTTGTGCTCATGAGCATGGGGACGATCGTTGGGGCAGAGGAGGAAAACTGCGCCCATTCCTACCGTTCTCCCTATGCCAAATATTTTGATGCGGTCTACACAGAATTGGACGCATTTACCCATGTGGTAAGCGGCCATCTGTCCACTGGCGAAATGTGCATAGAATGCGGCGAAATTCTGACGGAAACAGTGGAAGAAGAAATTTCTTCCAGGCTGGAACGGCATAGCACTTCAAACTGGGTCTGTGTCCGGTGTGGCGTGGAGATTACTTGCCCGCATCCCCAGCCGGAGGACTATGATCCCTACTATCTGGAGGCTTCCTATGAGGCCGTGGATGAAAAAGAGCATGTGCTAAGCGGCTATCGGGTGGAGCGCAGCTATTGCCCGATCTGCCAGCACTGGTGGTATTATAATTCCGATGTGGAGAATGAAATATCTGCTGTAAATGAAGCGCATATCTTTGAATACGGCGTTTGCTGGGGATGCGGATTTGAAAATACCTGCGATCATCCCCAGGTTGCGCAGAAGGAATTTTATTCATCTGAGTCATATGCGCCGCTGGATGAGGAAAATCACCAGAGGTTTGGTCTCCCTGCCACCTATATGGAATGCGAAGTATGCGGCGATGTGTGGGATATCCAGTACATGAGCGAATTTGTTACGCAGATAGAAGCCCATGAGGTGGAAGACGGCGTATGCAGAAAATGCGGCGATATGCCATCGTGTGCCCATGAAAATATAACAAATGAATCCCTCTATATGAACGAGGAATATACGGCGCAGGATGAAAAATATCATCTGTTCACCAGCTATCAGCTGGAATATTCCATGTGCCAGGATTGCGGCGAGTGGGTTGAAAGCACCCTGGCGGATGAACCGTATTCCAAAAAGGAGAGGCATTATTTTGAGGATGGCGTGTGCTATTATTGCGATATGGAAAATACCTGCAAGCATGGTAATGTATCCTCTGGCTCCTATTACGATAGTGTGATCAGCTACACCTATAAGGATGAACAAAACCATACTGCAGAAGGATATCAGGTGCACTATCAAGAATGCCAGGATTGCGGAGAAATGCTGGAAGAGGAAGTGAGCAGCGAATTAACCACGGCAGTCTGGTCGCACAGTTATGAAAACGGTGTGTGCCGCGATTGCGGCTATGAAAATATCTGCGCCCATGAGCAAACCTATGAGGGCAGTTATTTAACCGATGCGGAGTACGCATATGTGGATGAAAAAAGCCATAACAGCACGGGATATGAAGTGCGTTATGTGGCGTGTGAAATCTGCTATGAACATTTGGAAGAGCAAACGAGCAGTGAACCGGTTACCCGCTTGGAGAAGCATCACTTCGCTCATGGCGAGTGCTCTGATTGCGGCTATGTGAATACGTGCAAGCATTTACAGGCGGAGTACCACGAGTTTCTTACCGAGCAAACCTATTCCGATATCACGGCCACAACCCATACGGCCACCGGCTATGTGATCAGCTATACGTATTGCTATGATTGCAACGAGCAGATGAACTATGTTGAATCGGATGAACAAAAATCCGAAGTATCCAAGCACTGGTGGAATGATGAAGGGGTATGCGAGTGCGGCTATAAAAATACCTGTTCACATCCCCAAACCGAATCGTATGATTATTTGACGAATACCACCTACGTATACAAGGATGAGAACAGCCATCTTGTTACGGGCTATACGTATACCCAGTATCATTGCAAAAAGTGCAATGAATGGTGGGAGAGTGAGCCTTCTAAAGAGAGCGTTACGGAGGAAGAAAATCACTATTACAGAAATGGCGTGTGTACCGACTGCAAAGCTGAAAACACTTGCCCCCACAATGATTTGAATGTGCATACGGAATTTGTCAATCCTGCCTATACTGCGCTCAACAGCCTGGGGCATTTAAAGGTGGGCGTGGCCAGCAGCGAATATTATTGCTATGATTGCCGTGATTCCTGGACCGTGGAAAGCGAAGAAATGACGGTCATGGAAGCGCATGAATTTCAAAATTACTATAACACCTATTACTATGGGATCTACCTTGGGGAGCCTACATGCGATCATTGCGGATATTATGGCGATCCCACGCTGCTGAATGAGATCCGGGAGAAATACACCTATGAGGAATCGGCCGAGGTGGTAGCCGCCATTGAGAAGCTTACCCAGGGCTTTGAGCTCATGGAGGGCGGCTTGGAGCAGAATTTCCGTCGCTACGGTTATTTGCCGGGGGATGACGCTGCGTCCATGTTGAAGAATTTCTCCATCGTCCGACCGGTGGTTACTGCGCAGGAAGCGGAAATAAAAATATATGATCTGGCCGCTGCGGCTGAATGGGATATTGTAAACCAATACAATTTCCAGATGGAGGGTCAGCCGGAAGTGCAAAGCATCGATCTGGCGCAGCTTAGCGCATTGTTTGGCGATGCGTGGCAGGATACCAAATCCATTTCGTGCGCCATGGGCTATACCGTGGATGCAAATGGCACCTTCTATAGCTGGGTACCGGTATACTATGAAGACGCCCAGGGCCAGATTTATCAGGATGCGCTGTATCTGTATGTGGATGTGGTGTACCCGGGCCAGGATAAGGAATATATTCAGGGCAAGATTTATTATGCCTTTGATGATGGCTTCCATACCGAAAGCTATATCATTGCCGATCCTGTGCGGGTAAGCCAGTTCCTGAAAATGGTGGTGGATGAGGCGGCATTGACAGCGGGCCAGGAAGACGCTAACAGCTATTATTATGATCTGAAATTGGATAGCAGCGGCAGCAATGTAAAGAAGATTCAGGCGGCGCTGGTGGAAAAGGGCTATCTGAGCAGCTCTGTGGACGGCTACTTCGGCCCTGTGACGGAGGCGGCTGTGAAAGCCTACCAGAAGGATATGGGCCTGAAAGAAACCGGCGTTGCAGATGAAAATCTACAGCGGATGCTGCTTTCCGATGCCAATGAAAAGCAGTTGTTGGCTCAGTGGCTCCAGAAGCATCAGTGAGAAAGCATGGGGAAAGGCAGGCAAAAAGTATGTTGAAAAAAGTCATTTCTGTTTTGATCTGCGCGGTGCTGGTATTGGGCACAGTCAATACCGCCCTGGCAGCTCGGGTGAATCTTTCAGGGCTTACTACAGGAACCTTCCGTAAATCTCTGAAGATGGATAAAGATGGAAATATTGTAGAGGAGAAGTTTCAGGGGTGGGCTGAATATGTAAATCCCACTGCAAGCGCTGATGTGAGCATGCGCACAGGGGAACACGTCACGGTTAGCCCCTTGCATTGGCTCGATTCCAATTATCTGTCTTATGAAATTCTTGCATTGGAAGTTTCCGATCCAACAGTGGTTTCGGCTTCTACCTATCTGCCCCAAATTCCCAATACCAATGAATTGGTACTGATTGATCTAAAGGGCGGCCGGGAAAATCTGGGTGTGCAGCTCTATGCCAAGCGTCCGGGAAATGCAACCGTTATGATGGTGTATCGCACCTATCGTACCCGGGATGGCCTGAATTATACGGATAAACGAGGCTCCGATACGTATGTTCAGGAAATATATGTGAAGGTGGATAGCCCGCTGAAAATGCACTTGAATATCTCCGGCGGCGGCTATTGGAAAGTAAACAGCATTAATATCAGAACTGCGGATGCAACGGAAGATATCCCGGAACCGCTGCGGGATCCGGTTATTATTACTATGGCCGATTTGGCAGGCGCGGTGTTTTCATCCCTTTCAAGCGGTATAAATATGGTGGCGAGCTGGGGGTCTGCAATCATAGAAGGATTTGAGATGATTCCTGAGATTGGCCAAATTATAATGCAGGAAGCTAAGCTAAGTAGCACTTCAGGCTATGCTACGAGCAGCCCTGAATATCTTGTAGGGGATTTCCTCAATCGAAAAGGGGTGGGGTTGTTTAAAGGTGTAAATGGAATGAAGAACGGCATATCCACCGCCGTCGAAGTGGCAAAGTCTGGCACACGCCGAAAAGCCACTGTGTTCCCTGTGTGCGATCCTGCTAATCTGAAACTGCATGTCACAATCAGAAATACCAGCGATTCACCTCTCTATATTCCGAAGCTGATCTTCCAGGCAAACGAATATTTTTCCTTTTCTTCTTCAATAGGCCCTTGGGGAAATTTCAGTAATCCCACTGCCCATCAAAGCTTTTATTTGCAGCCGGGGCAGGAGAAGAGCTGGGAGATGCCGATCTATGCTCGGCCGGCATATGGGGATATAAACGCTTCCGGAGCAACGGCAAATCATCGCTTTGCCTATACGGCCAGCATCAATGTCAGCTGCTATTATCAGCATGCTGATTATGCCAATACCACGCTGGTCGCCAACGAATCCATAGCGTTGAATGCCTATTCCACCATTACCCAAGATGATCTGGATCGGTATATCCGAGGGATGGGATTTAATTCCATCTATTATAAGAATAAGTTTAATGCTGAGAATCTGGATCAGCTGCTCTACATCGGCTGCCCGGTGGATGTGATCATTTTGGATGCTGATGGCAAGGAATTGGCCGTCATTCATTCCGATGATGAAAACATCTATGAAAATGAAGGGATTGTAGCGGCGGCACAGGGCGAGGATAAGTTTATTATGCTTTCGCCGGAGGCGGCAGAGCAGTATCAGGTGAAAATTCTCGCAGTGGGCGATGGTGAAATGGATGTGCTCACACTGGGGGCCGATGCCGCAGGCGATACGGATATCAATCTGTATGCGACTACTGCCATTACCGCCGGAGATACCTTCCGGATGGTGCTGTCCGGAGAAGCTGCAGGAAAGCTGCATCGGCTGGCTGCTGACGGCTCCAGCGTGGAAATGGAGGCAGATTACAGCTTCAGCCGGGCTGCATTGGAGCGCACTTTGGCTGAAACCGATTTGAACGAGGAATATAAGGAAGCAGTCACGAATGCCTATCTCAAGTGCCTGGTGCCTGCCACTTACATTTCCGATAGCTATCAGGCTCCGCTCACCGTGCATGAATTATTTGGCGCCATGGTTTCGATCTATGAAATGTATCACGGCCTGCCTTCAGGGCATACGGCCTACACGTATCTCCAGGCAAATCCTGAGGTGGAAGAACTGGATTATCTGGCGCTGGCCGTTAATTTGGGCATGATCTCACAGGAACAGGCGGAACAGCTTCGGGAAAACGCGCAAGCGCCGATGACTGCGTATGATGTATCCACCTATCTTTTTGCTCTGCTGAAGTTAACCAAGGGTTTTGATGATGCAGTTACGCAATTGTATGGATATGATGCGAAAAGCAGAGCGCTTATGATGCCGTTGCGGGCGCAAAGTGAAGCGGAGGAAGAAACGGAGGAATTGACCGAAGAAGAAGCCGAGGCAGCCGCCGAAGAGGAAGCTGCAACAAAATTGATTTTGATGGCATACATGATTTTCTATGGTTATCTGCCAAATGCCTCTGCAGATGATCAGGCGGTTACCAGAGAAACGGGAATTGCCGGGCTGAGTAAGCTGTGGGATGATTTGGAAGCGTATATCCGCTTGAATGATTTTGTGCTTACGGAAATGGAAGCGCAAAAGGAGGAAATGGAGGCTTTCAATGCGGCTATTTTCATTCAGAAGCCGGAACTGACCACCGATCAGGCATTAAATTCTGTCCGTGCTCTTCTGGAAAATCAACCTTTGTATCAGTTGAATGATCTGCTGGCCAGCAGTTACCTGGGCGTTTTCGCTTCCAACAACGATTTCGGTAATCTTTCCCCTGTCAATTCTCCGCTGCCTGCCAATGCTCAGTTCAAATTCTTTGATCATATGAGCGGCAGCGCAACTTTGGATGAGGGCAGAATGATTCTCCAATATGCCTTGGCCTATATTCCGGATGTGGCGGGAAATATTTTGGGGAATGATCTTTATCTGCTTGTTCTCAATACAATGGCAAGAAATGTGGAGGATGGTCAGGCAATAAATGAACTGGGAAAAGTAAATAAATACGACACGGATTTCATGATTATTTCCGATCAGGAAGCGGTAAAAAATTACGTGGATATGCTGTGGCCCCAAGTGGAAAGTATGGGTACAGATGCGGAAGAAGCCCCTGCGCCTGTGTATCCGGAATTGGCCAAGGGCAGCCAGGGCGATGAGGTAAAGACGATGCAGCAGCGCCTGATTGATCTGGGCTATCTCAGCGGCAAGGCGGACGGCGATTACGGCAACAAGACGGCCACTGCCGTATCAGCATTCCAAAAGGCAAAGGGTTTGGAAGAAACCGGCGTGGCGGATTCCCAAACCCAGGCGCTGCTCTATGCCCGCCAGGTGCTTTCCAAGGGCAGTAAGGGCAGTGACGTAAAAGCAATTCAGGAACGATTGATTGAAATGGGCTATCTGAAGGGCTCTGCAGATGGCGATTATGGCAATAAGACGGTAAACGCCGTATCCGCTTTCCAGGAGGCAGCCGGCTTGGAAGTGAATGGCGTGGCGGATCTGGAGCTGCAGTCCTTGCTTCTGGATGGAAAGGATTCCAGAGAATTGCTGGTGAACTGGCTGGCAGAACAAAAATAAAATGAACCCAAGGGGCGCTTGCTCCGAACAAGCAGACACTCAAAAAATGGGTGTCTGCTTGCTTTTTTGAATACCTGATTGAAAAAAACGCTGTTTATATTGATAATTGACGGAATTTAAGGTAAAATAATGAAAAAATGGAAGGAAGAAAGCTGCATGAGCAAGACCTATTTGTTTGATTTTGACGGTACGCTGGTGGATTCTATGCCGACCTATGCCAAGGTAATGACGCGCATCTTGGATGAAAACGGCATTGCTTATGAACCGGATTTGATTAAAATTATCACGCCCCTGGGTTTTATTGATACGGCAAAATATTTCATCGGCCTGGGTATGCCCCTTTCTCTTGAGGAGATTGTGGGAAAAATGAATGAATATGCTATGTATGAGTACACCCATCATGTGCCAGCAAAGAAAAATGTGATCCCCGTGCTCCAGCAGCTCAAAGCCCGGGGCGATCGATTGAACGTGCTTACGGCCAGCCCCCACAGCACCCTGGATCCGTGCATGAAGCGGCTGGGCATCTATGATTTATTTGATCATGTATGGTCCTGCAATGATTTTGCCACCAATAAATCGGATCCTGCCATTTATCATATGGCAGCGGAAAAGCTTGGGGAGCCGATTGGCAATATAATCTTTCTGGATGATAACTATAATGCCGATCGAACGGCCAAGGCGGCAGGAATGCAGGTATACGGCGTTTATGATGATTTCTCCCGGGAATATGTGGAGGAAATCAAGGGAATCACTGATCGCTATATCTACGATTTTAAGGAATTAATTGAGGAAGAAAAATTTTAAGGCCTTTTGAGCCAGGAGGGATAAGGATATGCGGTATTTGTTTTCGGTGCCGCGGTTTGTGGAAAAGGTGGAAAACACCTTTCACATGGGCGGAAAGAATCCTGATGGCGTGGAAATGTATACCAATAACCTGTATCTCACCCGCAATGGGGAGCCCTTCTATCCCGTGATGGGGGATATGCCCATTACAAGGGGCCGAAGAAGATATTGGGAGGATCGCATTCAAAAAATGCGGGCCGCCGGTATTCGGGTGATCGCCAGCTACCTGTATTGGATCGTGCATGAATTTGAAGAGGGAAAATGGGATTTTTCAGGCGACAGCGATATCGCTTATTTTGTGGAACTGTGCAAGAAGCATGATATGCTGGTGTGCCTGCGGATTGGCCCCTGGATCACCTCCGAGCACCGCAACGGCGGCTTGCCCGATTATATTGCCAGAAGCGGTAAATACCAGGTGCGCACCAATGATCCCAATTATCTGGCCAAGGTGAAAATCTGGTATCAGAAAGTGTATGAGCAGGTGGGGAAATACCTGTATAAAAACGGCGGCAATATCATCATGATCCAGATTGAAAATGAATTGCAGACTAATCCTGATCATATGCTCACCCTGAAAAATCTTGCTATTGAAGCGGGCCTGGAGGCGCCCTATTACAGCGCCACGGGCTGGGGCAAGGGAGGCGGCGCCCTGCTGCCTGATTTTGAGTTTCTGGTGATGTTTGGCGGCTATCCCGAGGCGCCCTGGGATAAGCATTTGCACAAGCGCATTCCCCAGGCCCATTTTTCCTTTACAAGAAACCGGAATTCCCCCGATATCGTGGATCAGGCCATCATGAATGAAGATGAAATGAACCCCCAAACCCTGGATTATGATGCCTATCCCAATGCCTGGTGTGAATTGGGCGTGGGCTCCAACACCTCCAAGCATAGAAGAGGCCGTATTGAGGCAATGGATAATTATGCCCTGGCCATTACCAAGCTGGGGGCCGGCATGAATGTGATCGGCTATTATATTTTTGCCGGCGGCAGAAATCGATTCATTGAGGGAACCCCCATGAATCTGTGGTGCAATCCCCATCGCCCGGTGTGCAATTGCTATCCCATTATCAGCTATGATTTCCAGGCGGCCATCGGCTGCTCCGGCAATATAACCCCATCCTGCAGGAAATTGAAGCTGGTGAATCTTTTTGCCAACACCTATGGCAGGGAGCTGTGCGAAATGCAGACGGTGTTTGCCAAGGAAAAGCACGATCATGTGGATCTTGAGCACCTGCGCTATGCCCTGCGGCTCAACCGGGAAAACAGCGGCTATATTTTTATTAACAACTACGTTCACGCATACGAAAAGAAGGCCATCCCGGATGTGCAGTTTCAAATGCCCGATGGTAGAATCATCCCCGAAGAGAGCATAGAAATAGCGGCCAATTCTGCTTGCTTCTTCCCCTATCGGGTGCAGTATGGCGATCATATGGCAGAATATATCACCGCCCAGCCCATCACCAAATGGGGAAATACCTATTTCTTCAAGGCCATCGAGCGCGTAGCGCCGGTTTATCAGTTTGCGGGAATGGAAAAAATCCGGGCCTCCGTGGGCAAGGAAAACGGCTTCTCTGTGGGAAACGACACCTTTGTTACCCTGACCGAGGAAGAAGCGGAGCACTTGCACCTGTTTCAGGATGGCGTATATATCGGCGATCACTGCGATCTGGTGGAAACAGAAAGCGGAATTGACGCCTGCGATTACGCTTCCTGTGCCTACTATCGCTGGGAGCAGGACACTTTCAAGCATTATGAAGTAAAAAAGGATATCAAATTGGCCCAGGTATCCTGGGAAGAAACCGAAGATCCCGGCTTGGATAAAACCTTCTTCTATGAACTGCTGGCTGATTGCGGAACGGGCAACAAGGCAGAAATCGTGGAAGGCCGGAAGCTAAAATTCTATCGGGTGAAGGTGGAGGGTGCCGGCGGCTATGTGCGCATCCGCTATTCCGGCGATAGCGGCCAATTGTACTGCAATGGCCAATTGTGCGATGATAACTTCTTTACCGGAAAGGATTGGATCGTGCAGGCCGATTATATGGATGGCAAGGATTGCATTGTGGTGATTTCTGAATATCTGCATAATCTTTATGTGGAAACGGAACCGAAATCTGCCTGTGATCTGCACGAAATTGTGGTGACAGCCAATTAAAAAGCCATGCAGCCCCTTTGCTCAAAGTGGACAGTTCCCCGAATAACGGACGATAGAAAAAAGAAACCTCCTGTTGTAGAATAGAAACTACGACAGGAGGTTTTTACCTGGCAAAAAAGTACACAAAGGTTGAACAACTGACAGAAATTGTAAGAGAGCAACATGAACGAGTAGAAATATATGGAGAAATGGCAGCCAGTTATGGATTGGAGAAGAAGCAGTTAAAGCAGCTGCTGGAAAGGCAGCGAAGGAACGCTCGGAAGATTGCGGCAGGGTATATTCCCCGTCCCAAGGGACGCCCACGCAAAGCGTCGGCAAGCGAAGAAGTAAAACGGAACAACGAGATTGTGCAGCTGCAGATGCAGGTGCTGCGAAATTTTTTGTCCGAAGCTGGAAGGAGGTGAAGCTGAAGTATCGAGTAATTGAGCGGTTTCGCGTAAAATACAGCGTTGAAGCAATGTGCAAGTTGTTTGAAGTATCCCGTAGCGGGTACTATTCGTGGAGAAAACGGCAGGGAAAGGAAGTAAAAGATCAGTGGCTGGTTGATCTGATCGTGGAGTGTCAAGAGCATAGCAAGCAGACCTATGGGTCTCGCCCTCCACAGGGACCAGGGGGTTCAATACACATCCCAAGCATACTTCGACCTGACTCAAGAATACCATGTTTCTCCGTCCATGTCCAGCCCGGGCTGTCCCTACGACAATGCTGCGATGGAAAACTTCTTCGGCACCTTGAAAACCGAATGCTTGTACCGCGCTCACTTTTCCTCGCGTCCCGAAGTGGAGCAGCTCGTTTCTGAATACATTGATTTCTACAATTTTGAGCGTATTTCGCTAAAAAACGGCCTCACCCCGGTTAAAATTCGGGGCAAGGCCGCGTAAACTATCCTTATCTACAACAGAGCTCTTCTTTTCTTTGTCTACTGTTGCGGGTACAATCCAATTACTCGGGATCATCAGAATTCGTTGATGCTGTTGAATTACAAAGATGCAGTCGCCGAAATTCTGTAGGCGTTAAACCTGTCATATCTCGAAAGACTTTTACATATTGGCGTTCATTTAGGAAACCCACAGCGCGACCAATTTGACCGGAGTTTTTAGAAGTGGTTCTCAGAAGATGCTTTGCGGCCTCAATCCTTCGCTTTTTCAAATAATTGACGAAATTAATACCAGCCTGTTCCTTGAACTCTTTGGAAAGCACAGAATAATTAATTGAAACATGGTTGGCCACCGTGGCCAAGTTAATATCCTGCATATAGTGAAGCTCAATATAATCCATAGCGGCTTGGAGGGCTGGCGAGTATTTCCCGCAGCCCTCATTTTTGATGGTATCGGCAATCAGATACATCAGCCCCCAGAATTCTCTTAAGAAAGCTTGCCAATTGTAGAAGGATAGATAATCTTTCAATTGGTTGGCAATTTCTTCGAAACGATTATAAATGTTTGGGTAGAACTCTTGAATCTTTTGAAGGAATGAATATAACTGAGACTCAAAATGAAGGACATTCATTTGTTTGCGTGCGTCTTCATTCCAATTGCGATCAATAATTCGCCGAAGCGACTCTAATTGTCCCATGCTAAGAGCAGATATACAAGCTTCAACATCCAAAGAACTGGTAAAATTGTGAAAGGAGATATCGGCCGTAACCAATGGCTGATTCAGTAAAAAACCCTTTTTCGCCAATTCTTTGGCATACAAGCAACTCTGATACAAGCAACTGGATTCCTCTAAGGGAACTGTTCCTGCCCAATAGGAAATTCCTTGATGTGATTCACGAAGAAAAGAAGGGAAAGCGGGAATAATCATCATACTCCATTTCCCGATGTGATCAACCCAAAGATATTGATCCCCAAATTTCTCCTGTAATACTTCAATAATATTGAAATCTAAAGACAAGGAATTTCCACGCAAAAGAATGAGCCACTTCTGTTCGTTCCCCAGAAAGCGGGAGATGTTTTGATATAATTCTTGCTCTGCTCTTTCGCTCATTTCATCAGAGATGGCGGCATAACGTAAATCTTGAATCAAGGATTGCCTCATGTAATGAATGTCGGTGTTTTCCTCCCCCCAATGTGAGTATTTTAATAATAACTCATGTATTTTTTGATCATCGATGGGCTTGAGCAGATAATCTACTACGCCATTGCGAATACCTTCGACAGCGTATTGAAAATCATTATAACCGCTGATAATAATCGTAACAGGGGGATTACTGATCTTGTGAAGGTGACGAATCAAATCAATTCCGTTTATCAAAGGCATATTGATATCTGTAAAAACAATATCAGCTGGATGATCTTTTATATATTCAATAGCTTCCTGACCATTACGGGCCATCGCAATTTGATAAGGCCCGTTTCCACTTTGCTCAATCATCCGTTTCAACCCTAAACGTATAAACTTTTCATCATCAACAATCAATATATGTTTCAGCATCGTTGTCGCCGCCCTTCATCACATTTTCTGCATCGGAAGTCTCACCCAAACTCGGGTGTAATGATATTGTTTGCTTTCTACCCATAAACCATAAGAGGTACCAAAATAAAGCTTGATTCGATTATTAACATTATATAACCCGACAGATTGGGGTTCAGATATTTCCCCAGGAACACTATCCAGAATTTTTTGAAGTTTTTCTAATGTTTCTGCGGACATCCCCCCGCCGTGATCCTCAATACAAAGCCGGTAGCAACCCGTTTCTTTTTCTTCTTCGCCCCATATCCGTATTGTGACATTTTTCATTGGTTCAGCCCCGTGGATCAATGCATTCTCCAAAATGGGTTGTAAGGTTAATTTGCAGATTTCTTGTTGCAGTAATTGTTCGCTTACCTGGATATCCAGAATGATGGATTCATCCCATCGCAGGCGCATCAAATCTACATAATCCTTCAGATTTTGCAATTCCGCTTGAACTGTAACCATGGTGTGATTCAAATGCAAGGTATACTTCAAGAGAGAAGCCAAATGATGTATGGAATCTGCAATCTGTTTATTATCATCCAAGATTGCCATCATCCGGATAGTTTCCAGTGTGTTGTATAAAAAATGAGTATTGATTTGATTATGCAGTGCTCGTATTTCTGCTCTACGAACAATCAGTTGACGTTGGTGATTGGCTTGCATCACCGATTCCAATGCATCAATCATATAATTGAAATGAATTGCTAATTCGTCAATCTCGTCTTGATATCCCACTTGTGCCCGAATGCTGAAATCGCCTTCTGAAACTTGGCGCATATTGGCAATCAGGAGATACATTCGTTTGAGCAGGTAGTATGTAAAATACCGGGTAACCAGAAACAAAAGAATCAATGTTGCCAAAAAGATTCCTAAACACATTGCAAAAAACAATATATTTTGACTATATATGGTTGTGATTTCTTGTACATAGAATAAGGAACAGCCGATTTCCTCTATCGGTTTCATGGCGATGTATACATAACGCCCGTCTGCTAAACGTATTTGTGGCTCTTCAATTTTTTCTTGCTGAAGATACTGCGTCAATTCCGGGATGACAAGGCTCCATAGTGCGGCATCTTCCGCAACGGAATCGCTGTAATTGTAATACAGGGCATTGCTTTTCAGCCGCAAACCCATTAAAAAATCTTTATCGGCGCGTGACATATCTGATAAGAAATTTTTCATATCCATGGATATTTCTATATAACCGCCATTTTTTCCCTCCAACGTATTGAATGCCTGATAAAAAATTGCATACAATCCTGCTGGTTCTTCCCTCAGCAGACCATCATTGCTACCAAGCAACCAAAGATGCTCCTGGCCGCAAAGCTGCTCTTCAATATGAGAGGCGAGCATTTTCTCCATCGAGAAGAGGGATGGGGGAATATCCATCATAGTCGGATGTTTGTAAAAAAAACGAACGGAATTGACAGCAGGATTGGCCAATTTCAGATTTTGCATGTTGACCACCGTTTCGCGCTTCAATTCCAGCATGTCCATTTTATTTAATTGGGCGCGATGAAACGCATTGAACAATGTTTCATCCGTCAATGTGGTTTGTGCCAGACTTCGTATGAGCATTATATTATTACATACATTGTAATAGGCCTGCTCCAGATAGCTTTCGGCTTTCTTTGTTTCGAAGCTGATCTGTTTTTCCTGATAGTATGACATATAAAAAAACATGAAAACTAAAACCGGCAGCATCACAAGCAACAAATTATAGCGGATGATCCGGTGAAATAATGCTTTTTTCCCACTAAAAAACTTTTCAGTAGTCAGCCGCCGTCTGGGATATTGTTTGGATAAATGTTTCATATCCGTCCGCCTGCCTGCTTGTAAGATAGTTATTGAGAATAGAATAAAAGGATTCCTCGTTTGAGGAATTTAATAACCGCGGAAGCACGTCTCCCCAACGTCGCAACAACAAATAGTACTCAGATAATGCGTTACGTTGGGATAAGAAAAATATGGCTCGCTGTTTGGATAAGTCCTGGCCAAATTGCTGCAGATAGGTTCTTGCCTGGTATAAAACATCCAACCTGTATCCCCAAGTGTTTATTTTCTGCAAGGAATTTACCAGCATAGCATATTGGCCGGCGCCTCCATAAACAGAATAATACTTTTGGATGCTTTTATTGTATAGTTTTAGCGGCGCTTGATTTGGAGATGGCGTGCCATTTTTTTGTTTCCACATGCTGTCTTTGGGGCCCAAGGTCAATGTTTCTTGACCTTCATCTTCGAGAATCCAAGCCAACAAACGCATAGCCGTAAGCGGCGCAAGGCTGTCAGAAGCGATCAATGTGGCATAGCGACCATAATTGAGAGAATCGAGAGCGTGAATCGGAGGGTCACCCGTCTGATTGCGCGGACCAGGAACTAAGGAGTAATCTATCCCCTGATCTTTTGCAGATTGTAATGGCTGCGCAATCTGGGAAGCATCGCCAAGATAAACAGCATATTGCCCCGCAGATAATCTTTCTGCAATCAAAGAGGAATCACATATAAACGCCTTTTCATCAAGTAATTCTTCCCGGTTCGCTTGTGCAAGCATCAACAGCCATTTGATAAAATCTGCATTCAAAATCGGATCGGCATATACGCCGTTTTTTATAATAGGAATTCCCAGAAACTCGCGCAGAATTCGATCGATAGAAATACATCCAGTGGATGTAAATGGCATGAGACCGAGGGGAATGAGCGTATCATCCGTTTGCTTAATTTGACGAAGCGCATCGAGGAAACCGGTTGGGGTGGTGAAATCAAAACGCGAATTCTCATGCAAAAAATCGCTACGTACAATTAAGCAAGGAAGAAAACTGATATCAGTTACTGCCTCCTCCGTGTTTGTACATACAGCCCCGGGGCACATATATAATCCACCGTCGCCGGATCGATTGATCTGCGCAATTTTTTCTCCAAGTAATGCATCCATTGAATAACCGCATTCCTGCGCCAATACATCCAAATTCCAAACTCGCTTTTGTGCAATCAATTGTTCTACCTGATAGGTATCACGAGCGCAAGTGATTAATTCAGGCGGGGTATCTGAGGCCATTAGAATATCCAATAGCTGTTTTTGTGAATCATCTACTTGTATGAATTCAACCTCTATGCCAGTTTTTCGTATTATTTCTCGTGAAACCAAATCATTTCCCCAGTTTTTTGTCGATAATGGCACGCAAATAAGCCATGTGATTTTTTCTGTGGCGCCAGATGGAACGATGGGTATAGACATACAGAAAAAGAGCAGCAAAGAAATGAATCTTTTCATTTTTCTCCCTCCTTCCGTATTATATCATGGCCTTTATTTCTATGCAATCCTGCGTATCATCCTTTCACTGCACCAATCATTACGCCCTGCACAAAATAGCGCTGCAAAAGCGGATAGATACAAAGGATGGGCAATGTGGTTACAATGATGGATGAATACTGAATCAGTTCTTTAAACAGGCTTTCTTCTGCCATTTCCTGCGTGGATACAGCCATGCTTTCCATTTGATCCTGCAGGAGAATTTCACGAAGGAACAATTGCAGAGGATATTTTGTACGGTCACGAAGGTAAATCATGGCGCCAAACCAGGCATTCCAATGTCCCACACCATAATACAGAATCATTACAGCAATTACCGGCATGGATAGGGGCAGGATGATGCGGGTAAACACCTGCCAGTCATTAGCCCCTTCCAGGTTGGCGGATTCTTCCAAACTTTCCGGAATCCCGAAAAAAAAGGTGCGCATGATGATCATATTATATACGCTAATGGCATTGGGCAGAACGAGCGCCCAGAAACTATCGTATAGCCCCAAATTCTTCACCACAAAAAATGTGGGTATCATACCACCGCTGAAAAACATCGTAAGCAGGATCAACAGGGAGCATAGCCTGCGGATGGCAAAATGTTTTCTGGTCAAAACAAATGCGCCCATGGAAGTTAGAATGACGTTGATGCTGGTACCCAGTGCCACATAGAAAATGCTGTTGCGAAAGCCATTGATGATATTGGGATTTTTCAGCACCAATTCATATCCCTTCAGTGTCATTTTTCCAACGGGATACAACAGCAATCCCTCGTGAGATAAAAGATACCTGGGCTCGGAAAGGGAGGCAAATATCACATATAGCATGGGATAGAGGGTGACAAAAATCAAAAGCGTGACGATGAAACAGTTGACGATATTGAAAATGCGTCCACTAATGCTTTTTTTCTGAACTGACGCCATGGATAATCCCTCCTTACCAAATGCTGGTTTCGTTGATTTTTTTACTGACGGCGTTAGCACTCAGAATAAAAATCAAATTGATGACAGAGTTGAATAGTCCAACGGCGGCGGAATAACCATAATCAAATTCCTGCAGACCGCGGCGGTATACATAACTGGAAATGACGTCGGCGGTTTCATAGGTGATGGGCTGATAGAGAAGAATGATCTGCTCATAGCCGGCACTCATCATATTTCCCAGACGAAGTACCAGCATTGTGACGATGGTGGGCAAAATGGCGGGGAGAGAAACATGCAGCACTTGCTGAAAACGATTGGCCCCATCAATGGAGGCGGCCTCGTATAATTCCTGATTGACGCCGGTTAATGCGGCGAAATAAATAATGGAGCCCCAACCAAAGCTTTTCCAGATATTCATGATGGTATAGATGGGGCGGAAATAATCGGGGTTGGCCAATAGATTGGTGGCATTATTTCCGGTAATCCAGCAATAGATTTCCGTAATGACGCCACGGGAACTGACAAAATCCTTTACCAGGCCGCAAACGACCACGGCAGAAATAAAATGGGGCATGTAAGTGATGGTTTGTGCTGTTTTTTTGAAAACTTTGCTGTTGACTTCGTTGAGCAGCAAGGCGAAGATAATCGGAATGGGAAAGCCGAAGATCAGCCCATAGAGGTTGATCAGAAAGGTATTGCGGATGATGCGGAAAAAATAGATATCCTGGAAAAAGAGTTCAAAATTTTTCAGGCCAATCCATTTGCTGCCGGAAATTCCCTTGATGGGCACATATTTCTGGAATGCCATCAATGCGCCGTACATGGGCGTATAATGAAAAATGATGAAATAAGCCAATACCGGGATGGCCATGGCGTACAGCACCGGGTATTTCCGTATATTATGCAAAACGCCGTTTTTTTTCATAATGGATCCTCCTGGCGAAAAGATGATTCAGGAAAGGGAGGGGAAGTGCGCTTCCCCTCCCCATGCGGTCGATACAGATTAACGGGCGTTGTAGCGTTCCAGGGATTCCTGCTTGATCTGGCAAGCGCGGGCGATATTCAGGGCTTCCACCTGCTTGACGTAGGTATCCCAATCGGCATCCAGATCCGCTGCACCGGTGATGAATTTCTGCATCATTTCATCGGTATAGGTTTCAATCTGGCTCATGATCCGGGCGTATTCGGAAGACTCATCCACGGTCATGGTGGCCTTAGCGGGGAAGAGACCCTTTACAACCACATTATAGCCAAAATGTTCAATGGCCTGCAGCTTTTCAGGATAGTTATACTGCTGCACTTCCGTTTCTTCTGCATAAATGGTCTGGAAGGGGGCCAGGATGTAGCGGTCCTTCATAATCTGGAAGTCCAGGCCATCGGGATTCTTGCTCATGAATTCGGTAAACATGCGCATGCCGTCCACGATTTCATAGGTGGGGGTATTCTCATCGCAATAACCCCAGGCGGTAAGGAGCTGCGCTTCCTCCGTGTAGAGATAGTCAACGAAGCGAACGCATTCTTCAGGATACTTGGTAGTGGCAGAAACGAACCAGGAAGGACCGGTAGAGGTGCGGGGATTGCGATATACGAGATAAAGAATATCCCCTTCATTCTGGCGAGGATTCTTCAGACCGGTCACGGAGAAACTTTCATCCAGCGCGGAACCAACAGAATTGACCGTGGTGGTATGGGCGGCGTGGGAGTAGGCTACGGCTGCTTTCCCCTCTTGGATGGCAGCTTTGGCATCGTTAACGTTGTAACCGAAGGAGTCAGAGGTGTAGTATCCCTTGTCATACCAATCCTTCAGCAGGCGCAGATAATCACGATAACCTTCCAGAATGGGGGAGAATACCACCTTTTCACCCTGAATGAAGAAGCCATCATGGGTTACGCCGAAGCCGGCGGCCAGATTGCTGTATTTGCTTAGATTACCATCGGCAAAAGGAATCACCAGCGGGGTTTCAAAACCGGCAGCCTGGAAACCCTTGAGCATTTCTTCCCACTGAGCATAAGTTTCGGGGGAAGCAATGTTGTTTTCCTTCATGACGTCTTCACGGGCAATGAAGCCCAGGAATGCCTTGTCGGTGGTGTAGTCACAATTCATGACCTGGCCGAAGGTGACGATGGCGCCGGTATCGGAAATGAAATCGGACATAACGCCATATTCATTGACCAGCTTGGTGAAATTGGGGGCGCTTTCTTCCACCAGCGAATTGATGTTCAGCAGAACGCCATCCTCCATGGCACCTTCCACGCCACCGGGATAGCTGGAGAAGGAATTGGTGACCCACAGATCAGGCCATTCATTGGAAGCGACCGTGACATTGAAGAAGGTTTTTTCATCGGCGGTGGGATGAATGAATTCCAAATTCAGGCCGGTTTTTTCTTCCAATTGCTGTACGACGGGATGCTGGGAATAGTCGGTGTAGACTTGGGTGGCGCCAGAACGCATGGCGATGTAGATGGTGAGGGTCACATCGCCATTGGCGATTTTTGCCGTATCTTCCGCCAAAGCTGACGTCATGGAGAAGCAGAGCAACAGAGCCAGCAGAAGACAAGTCATTTTCCGGAATTGTTTCATGGGAAGACCTCCTATCGAATATTTTGTATTTTTATTATAGCAGGGATGATTTTAGAATGTAACGTAGCATTTTTTGTTTTCTTTACACCGTTTTTTGTTCAAAAAAGAGAAAAATGGACCATTTTTTCAAAAAACGAAACACTTGTAAGGATGAAAAGATACTTATATAATGAATATATTGGTATCAATAGAAAGAAAGGGTGATTTCATGTCAATTCTCAATGGCGCGATTTCGGGTGATTTGATTCATGGAACTTCTATGCCATATGGGGAACCCATGAAGGAGCTATCTTTCACTGCTCTTTCTGGATGTTTTCATGTGCAATTAAGCCAGGATGACCAATATCTCTATGCTGCCTGCCGCGGAGAATTGCGGATATATAAGATAGAAGCCGGAAAATCCCCTTGTGAAATCGGGCGGCTGGAGGGGATCGGCGCATCCCGGCAGATGGCCATCGCCGATGGCTATGCCTACATTTCTGCACGCTCCGGCGGGCTGTATATCGCCGATGTGCACAACCCATGGGAGCCGCAATTGATCGGGCAAATTGATAGCCTGGAATTGGCGACAGGCGTTTGTGCATGGGAAAATCTATGCCTGATTACCAATCGGCATATGGGCGTGGAAATCTGGGATGTATCGGATCCAAAGAATCCGCGCTATCTTTCTTCCTTTTTGGCAGGAGAAGCCCAATCAGTGGATGTGGACGGCGGCTTTGCCTATGCTGGGGACTGGATGAACCGGCGGGTGCATGTGGTGGATATCCGCGATACTGAGAACCCCAAAAAAGTGGCAACTTTCCAGGTGGACGGCTATGCGGACGGCGTATTCGTCCGGGATGGATTATGCCTGGTGGCAAGCGGCCACCATAGCGCGAAACTAAAAAACAGAAGAGAATACGAGCAGTTTACGTATCTTACCCAAGAACTTCTGGAAAGTGGATATGGACAGGGAAACGGCCTGACGCTTTACGACGTTTCTGATCCGGAAGCTCCTGCCTATCTGAGCGAGGTAAAATTTCCGCCTTTGTATTCCGCAGCCTGCGATACCTGGCTGGTTACAGGAGATGGACAGCATGCCTATGTCTCCAATAGCTTTAACGGGGTGTTTGCCGTAGATATTTCGGATCGGCTGCATCCGTTTACAGACGCTTATTTTCAATTGCCTTTGAAAGAAGGAACACCCTCACTTTTCCCGGTGTATGTGCAATCCCGGCATCAGCCGATTACTTGCGTGGCTTGTAGTGAAGGAAAATTATATGCGGCAGGTCCGGAAAGCGGATTGCATGAATTGAAATTTGATCAGGCACGGAAGATACAACCTGCCGCTCCTGCTGTTCAGCCGCCGCAACAACTGAAATTTCAACAAATTTTTCAATGCAATGGACAAGTGCATTCATTGGTTGAAAAGGAGAACTGCCTGTTGCTGGCCTGCGGAAGTGATGGCTTTTATGCACTGGATGCCCATGGATATCAAGTGCTGCACCACTTGAAAACAGAAGGCATTGCCCATGATATTGCTCTTTATAAGGATTGTGTGTGCACTGCTGAAGGCCGTATGGGTATCGGTATGTATACCTTTTCCCAGGCAGATGGATTTCAATTGCTTTCAAGATACGATTTTCCAGGAGATAGCGTAAGACAGGTGGTTGCACTACCTGAACAGGATAAAATTGCCGCGGAAACCAATGTGACACAGGTGAGCTTTTTTACAGTAGATCACGAAAACGTTCTGCATTTTGAAATTTCTCATTCCAATCTCGGTATGCTGTATCATCGTCATCTGCATGCTGTGATGCATCCCGATGGATATATCTGCGCACAGTCGTTGGCCCGCGGTCCTGTTTGGCTGAATGTGCTTGATACAACGCAGCCTGGTTTTAATACCCCTGAACTGAAATCTTTCTGCCCCATTGAAGAAGGCATTGCGATCCAGGACAGAAATATATTCATGATTCGCAATCGTCGATTTGGCATTTGCGAGGCACCGGAAAAAATGTCAGATACATTCCAGGGGAAAAATTTCTGCATAATTCCCGGAGCTAAATTGGCAGGTCAGCCCTTTGCGCTAAAAGATCAATTGGTGTTGGTAAATCGAGTAACGGGGTATGTTGAACGTTTGAATATTCAAGTGCCAGAAAAACCGGTTCTTACGGACGCCGCGGTTGTATCAGGCAATCCTGAATTGGCTATTTGGCTGAATGGTAAAAGTTACATTGCTTGCGGCCATGGCGGGTTGATATTGATTCTTCCGTAATGCCCTGGAAACAAAGCTCAATGGATGAAGGATCAATTTTGCATTGGAAAATCATATTCTTCATCTTTGAATCGCGACACCTTTTAAAACGGTTTCTCAAGGCGAAGACAAAATTTTAAAGGAGTTTCCTCTTTGAGTCACTATTTCTTTGCCCTGTTGCACTTACATTGTAAATTCAAGACATGAAAATAGCCCCCTTTGTGTAGTAGCGAAACTTTTGTTATTTCGACTGTCTACTCTAAGGGGACTATATCAGTGAAATACGGCGTCCTTATTTTTGATTATGATCCCTGATGAAGGGGCAATTCCACAATAAAGGAAGTTCCTTTTCCTTCCTCGCTCTCCACCCGGATGGCGCCGCCATGAAGGAGCACCAGCTGGTGCACAATGGAAAGGCCCAGGCCCGTGCCGCCCTTTTCCCGGCTGCGGGCTTTATCCACGCGATAGAAGCGGTCAAAGATGTGGGGCAAATTTTCCTTGGGAATGCCGGGGCCGTTATCCGTAACGGTGAGCCGGGCTTCCCTGCCCTGGCGCTGGAGCGTCACTTTCACCTGGCCACCCTGCTGGGTATATTTCACGGCATTTTCCATCAGATTATAGATCACCTGATTGAGCTTTGACTTATCCGCATAAATATCGCAGGGATCGGAAAGGGTGAGCTGAATTTTTTGCTCCTTCTGATCGGCGATAGGCTGGAGCCGATGGGCATTCTCCTTAATCAGCGTGGCGATGGAAAGATTTTCCCGCGTCAATTTCACGTTATGCACATCCATCTGAACCAGCGTGAGCAAATCGCTTACAATGGCGCTGAGCCGATCAATTTCGTTATTGATATCGGTCATAAATTCCGTGCGCAGTTCTTTATCCATATCCGGCTGATAAATCAGCGACTCAATCATGATCTTCATGGTGGCCAGAGGCGTTTTTAGTTCATGGCTGGCATTGGATACAAACTGATTGCGGGATTGATCCAATGTTTCCAGCTTTTCGGACATGGAATTAAAGGCCAGGGCCAGCTGCTTCATTTCCCCGGAGCTTTTCACCTGCACCCGGGCGGAAAAATCCCCCTTGGACATGCGCTGAATTCCCCGCATCAGGCCCGCTAGGGGGCTGGTGATCACCCGGGAGAATACCAGGGAGCAAAGCAGCGCTGCAGCAGCGATCAGCACAAAGATCAGCAGCATCTGATCCTGGAGCTGATAAAGATTTTGCATCATTTCCTGCACGGGAGATACCAGCAAAAGCACCCCCAAAAGATCGGAGGCGGAAACCACCCCCGCCGTGCAATAGCTGACCCAGGCATTATTGGTGCGCCTGATGAAGAGGAGATTGGAGGTATTGAGCTCCGCTCCCGATTCCAATTCATGCACGCCGTAATCGGCGCTCTGGCCCTTTACCAGGATATTGGTGATCTCGGAGTACTCAAGGCGCATGCCCTGCATTTCTCCGTAGCTATCCACCTGCACCTTGCCGTTTTCATCCAGCAGCATAATCCGCCCGCCCAAATCGCCGCCGGAAGAAAGAAGGCGATCATGAAGGGCACGGGCATCGCTCTTGGCCATGAGGGGAGAAATCTGGGAGGCTAACGTCTCCAGGCTCACCCGATCCGAGCGAATGCGCTGCTCGAATAAATAATCGCCCACCATGCTGCTCAGCGAATTGGCCATCACATAGAATGACAGCCCCACAATCAGCAAGAAGGCGAATAAAATTTTCCAGCGAATGCTGGTAAAAGGGTTATTAATCCTTATCGGTGAAATAGTAGCCCACTCCCCACTTGGTGAAGATGAACTCCGGCTGGGCGGTATTGCGTTCAATCTTTTCCCTGAGCCGGCGGATGTGCACGTCTACCGTGCGGGCGTCGCCCATATAGTCATACTTCCACACCGTTTCCAGCATGGTTTCACGGCTGAATACCTTGCCACGATTGGTGATAAACAGCTGGAGCAGATCAAATTCCTTGGCGGTGAGGCGAATTTCCTTGCCGCCAAGCACCACGGAACGATTCACGATATTCACTTCCATATCGTGAACACGGATCACTTTCTTTTCCTCATTGGCGGCAGGCTGGGCGGCACGGCGAAGCACCGTCTTGATCCGGGCCTTTACCTCCAGGATATTAAAAGGCTTGGTCATATAATCATCCGCGCCGTATTCCAGGCCCAGAATTTTATCCATATCTTCGCCCTTGGCGGTGAGCATGAGAATAGGCACATTGCTGCTCTCCCGAATGCGCTGGCACACCTGGATGCCATCCAGCTTGGGCAGCATCACATCCAGCAGCACCAAATCCACAGGCTGCTCAAAGAAAATCTTCAGTGCCTCTTCCCCATCCGCTGCCGTAATAATTTCATACCCCTCCTGCTCCAGGGTAAAGCGCAGGCCCTTGAGAATAAGGGGTTCGTCATCTACCAAAAGAATACGTTTGGCCACTGTATTTCATCCTTCCTCAACCGTCCCAGGCCGCGGGCATACTTTCGCAGCCTGTCATACTCTATTTTACACGCAAAGCACCCCAAAAATCAAGTGAATTGCAATAATTTCTACATATTTTTGAAGAAAAAAATCAACATTCAATAGAAACTTGTAATAGAAAATCGAGAAATGAGGAAAAAGGAGAAAAAAGCCGCCCGGGCTGGCCGGACGGCTTGGAGCGAAAAAATAGTTATTCCACGGAAAATGTGGTGCTGTTAAACACCAATTGATCCACGCAGCGGAAAGTGGGCGCATTCAGCGAATAGCCAAAGGCGGCATAGCGGGCGGCAAAGGGAGTGGGAATATCCTCGTAGCGTAGCTGCCTGAAATGGCAGTTATCAAAATAAATATTCTGCACATGGCAATCCGGGCGGCCGATAATTTCCGGCATCTGGGCAGAGGCAGCATGGATATTGCTGAAATAAATATTGCGGATGCCGGCGCACAGATTATTTTCGCTGATTCGAATATGCACCGGATAACGGTAATTGCGGTCTATCACGATATTGGTAAAGCTTATATTTTCTATCAGGGTGTGCTCATCCCCCTGATCGCTCATGCGCCGGGGATCGGGATTTCCTGGCAAAAGCATGCAGATCCCGTTTACAGATTCGGTAATATTCAGGTTGGAAAAGGTGCAGTTGCGCATAATACCATCATTGATCCAGCCTACCCGCACGCCGCAGGCATGGCTGGTGAGGTTGCAGTTGGTGACGCACACTTTTTCACAAACGGTATTTTTCTTAAGGGGGGCTGAATAGGCCCGCACCACGATGCAGTCATCCCCGCAAGAGATATTGCAATCGGAAATGGTCACCTCCTGGCAGCAATTGATATGGATGCCGTCGTTATTGGGCATATCCACCGCCGCCCGGATATAGGCACGGTGAAAGTGCACGTCCCTGCAGCCGCAGATCCAATAGCTCCATCCGGCAGGCTGGTTGCGCATGCATACGTCCTCTACCAGCACATGCTCACACCCCATAAAGAGCACCACCCGGGCAGGGGCCAGGCTGGTGGATCGTGGATCCAAAGGATGCGGATAGGCGCCCACCATGGTGGCGGTTTCATCTAAGGGCGCGCTTCCTTCCGGCAAAGGCATGGGCTTGCGATTATAAGACATATTGGGCCGCTTGCGGATCTCCTCTTCCGTCATGGGCACCACGTATTTTTCACCCTGGCAATCGATCACGCCTCGGCCGGTAATGCCGATATCCTGGCAATTTTCCGCATAAATGAAGCACCGCTTATTGAAGCGCGGGGCATATTCCGTATCCCAGAAATCCGATTCGATCTCCGGGAAATCATTCACGTCTGCCGACATCAGCAGCACGCCGTCTCGCTCAATATGCAGTTCCACGCCGCTTTTCAGATCGATCCTGCCGCAAAGGTAGCGTCCTTCTTCAATAATGACCTGCCCGCCCCCATGGGCAGCGCAATCATCGATGGCGGCCTGAATGGCCCGGGTGTTCAGGGTCTGTCCATCCCCCACGGCGCCATAGGCTCTGATATCACAATTTTTCATATTCGTTTCCTTTCTTTATTCATTCTTAATCGTTTCCGATCATTAATTATGTCCGATTTTATGATAGCATGAGCAGATATTTTTTTCAACGAAAGAAAAAATTTTTTTAAAAAAGTCTTGACAAATATGAGGTTTTGAGGTATCATAATTCTTGCGTCAAGAGACGCGCAGAGCATCGCGGGGTAGAGCAGTTTGGTAGCTCGTCGGGCTCATAACCCGGAGGTCGAGGGTTCAAGTCCCTCCCCCGCA
>SVGW01000117.1 GCA_015056125.1 Clostridiales bacterium
GCATGCGCCGCCGAATGGCGAGGGCATGCGAAGCAGGAACAAACCTTTAGGTTTGTGACGCGACAACCGCCAAGAAACAAAGAAACAGAGAGCATGCGCCGCCGAATGGCGAGGGCATGCGAAGCAACACGAAAGGGGGAATACGATGGCGACCTTAACAGATTTTCTGCTTGCTGTCCAATGGAATAAAAGCCGTGTGCGTGAATACGTATGGGGCGGGGATGGAACCAACGGGGAATGCGATTGCATTGGCCTGATCATTGGAGGGCTGAGGCGTCTGAATATCTCCTGGCCCTGGACCCACGGCACAAACTACACCGTGCGCAACCGGATGAGGACGCTGCGCAAGGTGGGAAATGCCAAGGAGCTGGCCTTAGGGGAACTGGTATTCAAGGCCCATGAACCGGATGCGGATGATTGGGCCCTGCCCAGCACCTACAAAGGCCACCCGGACCAGCGGGATTATTATCACGTGGGCGTGGTGACGGGGATTTCCCCCCTTCAGATCACCCATTGCACCAGCGCAAACGGCGGGATCAAGGTAGACACCGCCCTGGGCCGCTGGGGATATGCCGGGGAATTGGATCTGGTGGATTATGGCTCCTCCGAGCTGACACCTTCCCTTCAAGGGGAAGGCAATACCTCATCCACCGCAAGCGGTCCCCCTTCCCCTCAAGGGGAAGGCAATATTTACGCAGTGGTCGGCGGGCGGCTGGCCCTGCGCTCTACGCCCCGGAAGGCGGACAATAATTTTCTCAAATGGCTGCCGGATGGCGCCCAGGTGACGGCGCTTAAGGAAGCGGAAAACGGCTGGATCCGGGTGGAGCACGAGGGCATGGCGGGGTATTGCGTGGTTCAATACCTGGAAGAAATCAACCCGGGGAACGAAGGAAACGCCGCAAGCGGTTCCCCTTCCCCTCAAGGGGAAGGTATTATCATTCCCCGGGCGGCGGCGGAAATGATCTACCGGGCGCTGGGAGAAGCGCTGGGAGGGCAGGGATGATGAGCACATCGGAGATCATTGCTCTGTGTGCCCTGGGGCTTTCGGCCCTGGTAGCTCTGCTCAACGGCCGCAGAAACACCCAGACGGACGCCGCCAACCAGGCCAAAATGGAAACCAAATTGGATAACGTGGCCCGGGGCGTGGATGATATCCGGATGGACATGCGATCCTTAAAAAACGATATCAGCGCCCACACCGCCAAGCTGGCCGAGCTGGAAGCCAGCGCCAAGAGCGCCCACCATCGCATCGATGAAATCTTCGCCCTTTACCGCAAGGCGCACCCGCCCGATACACACGGGGACAGATAAAAAGCGGGAGGAACTTTCTTTTCGGAAAAAGAAAGCCCCTCCCGCGCCCTCCCCAAGAAAACCGAATCGGGACAATGCTGGCAGCCATCATGCAGCCGGCGTGCCCGAAGTGCAGGAAGGAGAAAGAGTTATGGAACAGAATCGCTTTAAGTCCTGGGCATTATGGACGGCCATTGCCGCCCTCATCATCTACGTGGTGAAGCTTTCCACGGGCTTTGACCTGGGCCCCATCTGGGACGAGCTGGCAGAGCTGCTCTTGCCCGTGCTGGTGGGCTTTGGCATTATCAATAACCCAACCAATAAAACTGCGATGTAAAAAATCGATTGAAATTTCATAAGAAAAAGGCTGCCGCGAGGCAGCCTTTTTGCATTACGCTTAGATGAAGGGACGGCGATCCAGCACCAGCTTAAGCGGCACATCGGTTTCGATTTTACCGGGCAGCGCCTGCTGCAGCTCACACAGGGCGCATACGCCGCCAAAGAGGGAGTGCAGATCGTTCATTTGATCGTGGGTTTCCCAATCCAGGCTTTCCATATAAGCGATCAGCTTCTGAGCGTGATCCCAAAGCAGTTTCTTCACTTCATGGAAGCGATGAGGAGTCTGGCGGGAAGCACGGTTCATAGCAAAGATCCAGTCGATCTCCATAAAGCTCACTTCCTTGGCAAAGCTCTCGGTAAGGTTGTTTTGCTTATACAGATCAATGCAGGTATCAATCAGGGTTTCAGGATAGGGAATGGGCTGACGGGCATATTCATGATTAAACAGATAATGGAACCAGCCATACAGCTGATGGCACAAAAGCGCGGTGCCCCGGCGATCCTTAAGGCCCATGGCGGTTTCGGGGTCGCAATGCTCCCGGAGCCAGCCAAAGTAAGCCTTTTCCCATTGGGGGGTAGTGGAGCGGGTAATAGCCAATGCGGCATAGAGCCCGGCACCCTGATGGGAATTATTCCAGGGGGAATGATCCCAGTTCAGGTTATTCAGGAAGGGGAAGAGCTTATCCGTATCCAGATACTGCTTCAGCTCGGTCAAAGGATAGAGGGGCTGCGCGTCAAACAATTCCAGCGCGGCCAGGCAATGGGCGGTGGTATGGATGGTGTGATGGGTATCTTCGTGGAAGAGGCCCGTTTCGGGGTCCTGCATTTTCTGCATAGCAGCCACCCAGCATTTTCTCTCTTCGGGATCCTGAGGGAAATGGCCGATGGAATAGAGGATATTGGCGGCGTCCGCGCAGCCGTATTCGTTGATGCCCATTTTGCGGCTGCCCTTTTCATCCTGCCACAGGTAGCGGGCGTATACGCCGGTATCCAGCTTATGGCGTTCCACGATGGTATAGATCTTATCGATCAGGGGCTGAATATTCATGATGCATTCCTCCGTTTTTATAGGATGTATTTATTGCTTGCGCTTGCGGTAAGCGCTGGGGGACAAGCCTGTTTTTCGGGTGAAGAAAGCAGAAAAGTTGCTGGTATCCTCAAAGCCGATGCGTTGAGCAATCACGCCGATGGGGAGGGCGCTGTTAGCAAGAAGTACCTGCGCTTCAATTAATCGCTTTTGATTGTAAAGGGCGATGATCCCTTGACCGAAAAATCGATGGGATAAGCGCTCCAATTGCGATACGCTCATATGGAAAGAAGCGGCCACCTGGGAAGAAGAGAGCTTATCTCCCAGGCGCTGATCCAGAAAGGTGGAAAGCTGCACATCAAACTGGGAGGATTGCTCATAGATCACCGCTTCCACTGCCTGGAGCAGTGCAGCATGCAGGGATAGGCACAGCCTGGCCTGGTCAATGGCGCTTCCTTTGATCAGCATTTGCAAAAGCGCAGGGGCCTGAGCGGCAATTTGCTCACAGCGTACCATAAGCGGCGCTTTGATATGTTCCTTAAGTAGGCCAATAGCGCCCATCAGAGCTTGCTCATCCTTTAAAAGCACATTGGCGCCGATTTGCTCATAGCCGCCCTGGGTGAAAAGCGCATGGGCCGCGCCGGGGGGAATCAGGCTGGCATCGCCAGGGAGCAGGGTTTGGGTTTCCGTTTCCAAATGAATGGTGAGGCTGCCGCTGGTGACCACCAGAAACTGTAGCTCCTCATGGCTGTGCCATGGCATTTCCCAGCCATCGCCTCGCTTGAAATAATTCACAGAGGTAAAGGGGAGGGGCGGGTGAGGCAAGATATGCCCAAGCGGATTCAGGGCAGGGGACTGCTTCATGGGGCACGCTCCTCTTCTTTTTGGTTCTGCTCATATTATAGCACCTTTTAAAAGGCTGTGTATATGCGTTTTTATCAAAAAAGTTATGAATTTTGCGCATATTAAAAATGCTCCTTCCCTCGGGGAAGGAGCAACAGTTTGTCGAAAAAGTATTTTCGACAAACTGCGAATGGAAGTCAGCTAAAGCAGTCTTCCATTCGATCCATCACATTTACTGCAAAAATGGCTTTCCATCCCTTTTCACAGGGATGGAAAGCCTATTTTTGCGGCCGTAAATTGATATAGGAAGCGGAATACTTCCGAACCTCACAATTCGGCATT
>SVGW01000034.1 GCA_015056125.1 Clostridiales bacterium
GAAGCCCGGGTGATCGAGGAAGCCCAGGGCCAGGTGGACCGGATGGATCTGGTGGAGGAAAAGGCCATTGTGGTGATGGGCGAAGGGTGGAACAGCGGTGTGGTGGGCCTGGCGGCCGGACGGATTGCTGAAAAATATGCTTATCCCACGGTGGCCCTGGCACGTGACGGGGATACTTGCGTTGGCAGCGCCAGAAGCGCAGGGGATGTGGATATCCACGTGGCCCTTTCCCAATGCGCTGATCTTTTTCTTCGCTTTGGCGGGCATAAGCAGGCAGCCGGGCTGACCATCCCCTTTGAAAAGGTGGAGGAATTGAAAAGCCGCTTTTCCAGGGCCGTGGCCGAGCAAACCGGCGGCCGGGCGCCGGTGGCAGAATTTCTCTGTGACGGTGAAATGGACCTTTCCCAGGTAACGGCGGAAACGGTGGGGCAGTTGAGTCAATTAGAGCCCTACGGCATGGGCAATCCCGCTCCCCGGTTTCTGTGCCAGGGAGCAGAGGCACTGTCCCTCCGGGCGGTAGGCGTACAGGGAAAGCATCTCAAGTGTACCTTCCGCCAGGGAAACCACCTTCGGGACGGCATCTTCTTTGGCGGAGGAGAATGGGCAGGGACGCCGGGCGGCCAATTTCAATTGGTGATGGCGCCTACGTTGAATGTATTTCGGGGCAGGGTGAGCGCGGAATGCTTTTTACAGGCCATGCAGCTGCTTCCTCATACGCTGCCTACCCAGCCGGAAAAGGAAGCCTTGGCGCTGCTCATGGAAAAAAGGGCGGCAAAGGCGGCCCTTCCCTTGAATGAAGCGGGGCTAGCTCAGCTCATGGAAGGCTCCCAGGGCACATTATTGGTGTGCCGCACCCTGGAAACAGCCCTTGCCATGCACCGGCGCTATCCGGAAGCGGATTTTTCCCTGGGGCAGGCCATGGACCCAAGAGCATATCACACGGTGATGCTCTATGGAAGGGCGGATCAGGCTTGCGCAAGTTTCCGCCATGTGGTATTATGCGACGGTGACCTGAGTGAAGCGGCGGCATATCAAGCAAGCTGCCCCAAGGCCCGGATATATGCTTTGCCGGAAACAAAGGCAGTGAAAAGATTGCTGGCTGCATGTTTCCTGGCGAAAGATCAGCTTCGCAATTGCTACCGGCTGCTTCGGGAGCATACGTTTCGCGATCTGGATATATGGGCGGAGCAGGCGGGCGTTTCCCGAAATCAGGGGGCTTTTGCCCTGGCGGTTTTCTCTGAAATCGGTTTAATTGCATGCAGTTTTCAACCTTTATCCCTTTCCCTGCTGCCCATGGTGCGCAGGGATCCGGAGGAAAGCGTGATTTATCAGGCGGCTCAAAAGGCCAAGGAGGAAGCGGATGGCGTATACGGCGTATGAAAGCTTGACCCTGGAGCAGATCCTTGCCCGGGTGCAAAAGCACGATCCATCGGGTAAGGGCCGCGATATGATTGAAAGGGCCTATCATTTTGCCGAGGAAGCCCATTCTGGGCAGCGCCGCAAAAGCGGCGAGCCTTATTTTGTGCACCCTGTGTATGTGGCCAGCATTTTAACCGAGCTGATGATCGACCCGCCCACCATTGCGGCGGCGCTGCTCCATGATACGGTGGAGGATTGCGAATCGGTGACGCTGCAGGGGTTGCAAAATGAATTTGGGGAAGAAGTGGCCCGGCTGGTGGATGGCGTAACCAAGCTGGAAAAGCTGGATTTTGCCGATCGGGAGGAGCAGCAGGCCGAATCCCTGCGCAAAATGATCCTGGCCATGAGCAAGGATATCCGCGTGGTGCTCATCAAGTTGGCGGACCGCCTCCATAATATGCGCACCATGCGCTTTCAGCCTGTGGAGCGCCAGGTGGCCATCTCCCGGGAAACTTTGGATATTTACGCCCCCTTGGCCCATCGCCTGGGCGTATATGCCATCAAGCAGGAATTGGAGGATTTGGCCCTTCGCTATATCGATCCCGAGGGCTATCAGGATGTGGCCCGAAAAGTGGGCATGAAACGGGCGGAGCGGGAAGAAAATATTAAGCTGGTGATCAGCGAGCTTTCCCAGAAGCTGGATGAAGCGGGCATGCATTATGAAATCGACGGCCGCCCCAAGCATCTTTACTCCATCTACCGTAAAATGGTGATTCAGAATAAGCCCTTTGACCAGATTTACGATTTGATCGCCATCCGCGTGATCGTGGATACCATCCCGGAATGCTATACGGTATTGGGCATTGCCCACACCTTATGGAATCAGGTGCCCGGGCGATTTAAGGATTATATTTCCGTGCCCAAGGCTAATATGTATCAATCCCTCCACACCACGGTGGTGGGCGGTCGGCGCATTCCCTTCCCCTTTGAAATTCAGATCCGCACCTGGGAAATGCATCGGGTATCTGAATACGGCATCGCCGCCCACTGGCGCTATAAGGAGGGCGGCCAGAAGGATGGAGGGCTGGATGAAAAATTATATTGGCTGCGCCAAATTCTGGACTGGCAATCCGAAACCAGGGATAGCCATGAGTTTATCGATAGCCTGAAAACCGACCTGTTCTCTGAGGAAGTATTCCTCTTTACCCCCAAAGGCGATATTATCTCCATGCAGCGGGGCGCTACGCCCTTGGATTTTGCTTATCGGATTCATTCCCACATCGGCAATGCATGCGTGGGCGCCAAGATCAACGGGAAAATGGTGCCGCTTGATACCCAGCTGGAAACGGGGGATCGGGTGGAGATCGTTACCTCTTCCTCTTCCAAGGGCCCCAGCATGGATTGGCTCAAGATTGTAAAAACCCAGCAGGCCAAGGCCAAAATCCGCCAGTTTTTTAAGCGGGAGCTGCGCGGTGAAAATGTGCAGAAGGGCCGGGATATGCTGGAGCATGAGGCCAAGCGCCGGGGGGTGAAGCTGGGAGACTATACCAAGCCCGAATATTATGAGCCCCTGATCAAAAAATATATGTTCCAGGATTTGGATGATATCTACGGCGCCGTGGGCTACGGCGGGCTGGCGGCTGTGTATGTGCTGGCCCGGCTGATTGATGAAAAGCAGAAAAAAGAAGCGCCAATTGCCCCCAAGGTGCCGGTGGTTACGGAAAATATCCAGCCCATTGAGCCCAAGGGCAAGCCCACCCACGGCGTATATGTGCATGGGGAAAGCGGCATGCTGGTACGCTTTGGCCGCTGCTGCAATCCTGTGCCCGGTGATGATATCGTGGGCTATATTACCCGGGGCCGGGGTGTGACCATCCATAAAACAGACTGCGTAAACGCCCTGCACACCGAGCCGGAGCGGGCCATTTCCGTTTCCTGGGCTACGGAGGGCGCGGGCAATTTCAGTGCCAATATCCAGATGATCTGCTACGATCATACCTCTCTTCTTGGCGAAATTACCAACTATATCGAGGATATGGGCGTGCCGCTGACGGCACTGGCCGTAAAGCTCAATAAGAATAAAACCTGCACCATCACCACCACTTTGCAGGTGCAAAGCCGCGAGCAATTGGATAATGTGGTGAAAAAGCTACAGAAGCGCTCGGATGTAATTGAGGCTTACCGCAGCGTGAACTGACCTGATTGTAAAAGCTTGGGCAAAAAGCAGGAGATTCTTGCCTGGACAGCGAATAAACAAAAGTTATCTTTTGAAATGGGAGGAAACTATGCAGCCGCCGCAAGGGCCTCAACAGCCTTCTGAATATCAATACGGCTATCCGCCATCTCAGCCTGCTGCGCCTCAGTGGACGCAGATGCCCGTGCCGGGCCAGGATATGCAGGGCGGGATGGGCTATGCTCCCCAGCAGGCCATGCCGGGCCAGGTGCCGCCCCCTGCGCAGCTGGATCCGTCCCTGATGCCGGGTTATGCTCAGCCCCAGACACCGCCTCAGGGCGCGCAGCCGGGGCAGATGGGATATGCCCCTCAGCAGCCCCAGCAGCATTTTCAGCAGCCTGCATCGCCCAAGAATCAGTATCAGGCGCCTAAAACGGGCATGCCCATTGTGAAAAAGAAGGCAGGCAGGGGCGTCTATATTGCTGTGGCTGCGGTGGTGGTCATTTTTGCGCTGGTGGCCGTGCTTATGATGCTCTCTCCTGGACAGGTGGCCTATGGCTATGTGGAATCCGGCTCCTTGAGCGGTCGCTATACAGGCGATGCCGTAATCGTGCGTAATGAGACGGTGTATGCCCAGCAGGGCGTATCCCAAATTGATTATGTGGCGGAAGAGGGCGCCTATGTGAACCGGGGCAATGAGGTGGCCACCATTTACACCTCGGGCTTCAGCGCCAAGGAATGGACCACTTTGAGCAATTATCGCTCCCAGATCAAGGAATACCACAAAAAGCTGATTGAAGATGCCACCACCGATACCAAGCTGCTTTCTCTGATGACCAAGGTGAAGGACCGGGCCATGGAGGCGCAGCAGCTGGTGCAGGGCCAGCAGGGCAGCCTTTCCAGCCAGGAAGTATTACTGTCCTCTGCCATGCAGGAGCGGCAGATTTACATGAAGCAGAAATACCCGGATGACCAGAAGCTGGTGCGCCTGTATGATGATGAAAATACCCAGCTCCAGCGCATTTCCACCTGGACCAAGCAGTATGCTGCCACGGCCAACGGACTGGTGAGCTTCTATACAGATGGCTTTGAAACGGCGCTGAATATGACCAATTATGGGGATTATACCCCTGCCCAGGTGCGCACCATGTACAAGGGTACGGTTCCGGATACCGGGGAAACGGTGCAGCGGAATATGGTGCCTATTTACCGCCTGGTGCGCCAGGAGCCTTGGGCCGTGCTGATGCTGTGCAATGAGCAGGAATGGACGCCGGTAACGGGCCGCTCTTATAAATTGCTGATCGAAAGCTTTGATAACACCATTGTGGATGCTACCGTGGAATCCTTCACCCGCTCCGGCGGCGAATTGCTGGTGCGATTGAAGGTGAATAATACCTCGGCCCTGTCCAATGTGCTGTATATCCGGGATTGCCAGGTGCAGCTGGGCGAAAGCGTGAATACCCTCAAGGTGCCCAGCCGGGCCATTCATATCCAGAATGGCCGCAAGGGCGTGGTGATGTCTACGGAGGGCGGCGAATACTGGACGGGTGTGGAAGTAATTTCCGATGATGGCACGGAGGCCTATGTGATTCCGGAAAATTCCGGGGTGCTGTATGAAGGGCTCCGGGTGCGCCTGTTCTAAGAAGGGGGATAAGGGCATGCTGGCAGAGCGCGTGGCCCAGGTGCAGAAAATTCTTCAGCAGGAAAGTCTGCCCTTTGGCAGGGCGCCCAAGCTGATTGCTGTGACAAAATTTGCCACGGTGGATCAGATTTTGCCCCTGGCAGAATTGGGAATTCGGGATATCGGGGAAAACCGAGTGCAGGTTTTGCGGGAAAAACTTCCTTTTCTTGAAGAAAAATTTTCTATTCACCTGATTGGGCGGTTGCAAACCAACAAAGTTAAATATATAATAAAAGATGTGTGTCTTATCCATTCTCTGGATAACGCCGCTCTGGCTCAGGAGATTGATCGCCAGGCGCAAAAGGCGGGCAGGAGGATGCCCGTGCTTGTGCAGGTGAATATCGCCAATGAGCCTCAAAAGGGCGGTATTACGGAAGAAGAACTGTTTCCCTTCCTTCGGGATTGCGCCCGCTTGCCTGGGCTGCAGGTAAAGGGATTGATGGCAATTATGCCCCTGGGAGCGGAGAGGGATGAACTCTATTCCCTCTTTGCAAGGATGCGGCAAAACTTTGATCGCTGCGCCCAGGAGGCAATTGACGGCATTGCCATGGAAGAGCTTTCCATGGGCATGTCCCAGGATTATGATCTGGCAGCACGGGCAGGCGCCACCATGGTGCGCGTGGGTTCGGCGCTGTTTAGATAAATGCAGGAGGAAAATGGCATGGCTTTCGGTGAAGTATTCGGTAATCTAAAGCAGAAGGTACGCTCGGTTTATAATAATTTCTTCTATGAAGGGGCGCAGGCCCCTGCGCCTCAGCCCCCCCAGGCAGATATGTATGCCCAGGAGCAGCCTACTCAAGGCTATGAAAATTATCAGCAGCCCCAGCAGGCTCAGGCGCCCTATGTGCAGGAATATCAGCAGCCTGCCTATCAGCAGCCGCAGCAGAATTTCCAGCAGCCCCGCAACCGCCGCGCCCAGCAGCATGCCGTGCAGCAGGAGAATAATGTGGTGGACTTTGGCGCCTATCAGCACCAGGGTCAGCAGGCTCCCTATCAGCAGGGCTATGTGCCGCAGCAAAATTTCCAGCAGCCCGCCCCCCAGATGGAAGCGCCCGCTCAGCAGCCTCAGGCCAATGTGGCCATCAATGCCCGGGTGATCAATGCCCGGGGCATGGCGGATTGCCGCAGCGCTATAACCCTGCTGCGCAATGGCGATGCCGTGATGATCGTATTGGAAAATGTCACCGATCCTTCCGAACTGCGCCGTTTGGTGGATACTTTGAGCGGTGCTTGCTATTCTCTTACTGCTACCATTACCAAGGTATCCCGCTATGGGGTCTATCTGCTGGCCCCCCAGGCCATGGCCGTATATGCCGATCAGGCCACCAATCAGATGAATAATCCCAATCGGGTGCAGGCTCGTTCCTATCAGCCCAATTATGCGCCCCAGAATCCTTATCAGCCCCAGCAGGCGCCCCAGTCCATGCAGAACCAGGGCTTCACCCAGCGCCCTGCCCAGATGGAAGAGCCCCAGCAGCCCTTCTATGCCCGCACTGCGCCCCAGGCGGCTCAGGTGCCTTCCTTCTCTGCTCAGCCCGCCGGCTACGGCTATGCGCCTGACGCCATGGAGGCTGCCGAATAATTCTTTTTGCACCGGGAGGGATCGGCATGATTTTTTTCAAAATTTTGAATGCAGCGCTTACCCTGTATGCTCTGGCACAACTGCTGCATTTTGCGCTTCCCTTCATTGTATCCGCCCAGCAGCCCTGGATGGTTACGCTGGCTAAGATTTGTGAGCCCGGCGAAAAAGTGGGGAATCAGGTGGCGTCCCGGCTGCTGAAAAACCGACGCTTTCAAACGGATATCGGCGCCCCGGTGGCGGCGATTCTGTGCTGGATCATAAAGATCCTCATGGGCCTTTTCCTGTGGTAAATGAAAAGCACCTGGCCAAACGCCAGATGAAAGGAGAAATAATAATGCCTATCACTGTTGCCATGATCGAAGAAAAAGAATTTAAAACCAAAATGCGCGGCTACGACCCTGTGGAAGTAGATGAATTTCTGGATGAAATCTGCGATGAAATGGTGGCGATGCAGGATGAAATTTCCATTTTGCAGTCCCGCCTGAATCAGAATGCCCAGAGTGCGCCTGTCTATACGCCTGCCGCGGTGCCTCCTCCCGTTCCCGCTCCTGCTCCTGTGAAGGAAGTAGTGAAGGAAGTGGTAAAAGAAGTGGTGGTGCAGGAAGATGGCAGCGAGGCTGCTCAGAAGCTGCTGGCCCGTGCCCAGAAGATTTATGATGAAATGATCGCCGAAGCCAAGGAGGAAGCGGATAAAATTCTTTCCGGCGCCTCTGCCCGGGCCACCAGCGGCCTGGAAGAACTGGAAGAGGAAAAGGCTGCTTTGGAAAAAGAAGTGGATATGCTCAAGGCGGCTGCCCGGGATTATAAGGAGCGTTTCCTCCGCCTGGTGGAAGACCAGCAGCATGTGCTGAATGCCGAAACCGAGCTGTTTGAATAATAGGGCGTTTGAATCCGCTTGGCGTGTGCATGGCATGCGCCAGGCGATTTTTTACATAAAAATAAATGAAAAGAGAGGAACCGATGATGCGATACGGCGCTTTAGAGGGCGGCGGCACCAAAATGGTGATGGCTGTTGCAGATGAAAACCTGAATATTCTTACCCGGGAAACGATTCCTACCAAAACTCCGGCGGAAACCATGCCTGCCATGATCGAATTTTTTCAGGGGCAAAAGATTGATGCCCTGGGCATTGGCTGCTTTGGTCCCCTGGATTTAAAGCCTTCTTCTCCCGCCTTTGGCTCCATTGCCAAAACTCCTAAGCTGGCCTGGCGGGATTATCCTCTTATGCCGGAATTTCAAAAGGCGCTGCAGGTGCCCTGCGCCATTGATACGGATGTGAATGCAGCCGCGCTGTGCGAATTAAAGCTGGGCGCGGGCAAGGGGCTGAATAACTGCGTATATGTTACCGTGGGCACGGGCATTGGCGGCGGCGTGGTGTGCGAGGGCAATCTGGTACACGGGCTGATGCATCCTGAATGGGGCCATATTCTATTGGCTCCCCATCCGGATGATCCCATGCCCCAGGGCGCATGCCCCTATCATGTGAGCTGCCTGGAGGGATTGGCCAGCGGCCCTGCGATGGAAAAGCGCTGGGGTGTGCCTGGGCGTGAATTGCCCCCGGATCATCCTGCCTGGAAGCTGGAAGCCCATTATCTGGCCCAGATGTGCGTGGCGGCGCTGATGATGGTATCCACGGAAAAAATTATTCTGGGCGGCGGCGTGATGAGCCAGAAGCAGCTGTTTCCCATGATTCGGGAAGAAGTGCTGCGCATGCTGGGCGGCTATCTCCACTGCGTAGAAAATGCGGATGATTTGATCGTGCCCCCTGCCTGCTGGCCGGATAGCGGCCTGCTGGGCTCTGTGCTGTTGGCGAAAATGGCATTGGAGGAAAAGAAATGAGCGGTCAAATAGAAGAGGCCAGCGAGCTGGAACAGGCGATTACCGGCTGGGAAAAGCTGATGGCGGATATGCCGGGGATTTTGATGCGGCTGCTGGTAGCAGGGCTGTTGGTGATTGTGGGTATTGCTGTGCTTCGACTGGGCCGCAAGATGATTCGCCGTGCCCAACAGCGGGCCGAGAGGGGACGGGATCCTTCTGCTCCCCGGCAAACCATTCATTCCCTGGTGCTGAGTTTGTTTAATTATCTGATGTATTTTGCCATCGCCATGGCGGCGCTGAGCGCTTTGGGCGTGGATGTGAGCTCTATTTTGGCAGTTGCCGGGGTAAGCGGCGTGGCCATTGGCTTTGGCTGCCAGAGCCTGGTAAAGGATTTTGTATCCGGCCTGTTTCTGTGGGTGGAAGGGCGCATCAATGTAGGCGATATGGTCACTGTGGGCAATCAAACGGGGATTGTGGAAAATATGGCCCTTCGCACCACCACTTTGCGGGGGACCAACGGCAATCTTTTCACCATTCCCAACGGCGATATTCGCACCGTGATCAATATGAGCCGGGACTACCGCTGTGCGTTGGTGGACGTGACGGTGGCTCATGGCCAGGATAAGGATTATGCCCAGCTGATTTCGCTGCTCCAAAATGCCATGAAGGAATTGGATGAGCGCCTGGAGGAACTGGAAGAGCCGCCCCAGGTATTGGGCGTGGTCAATTCTGATGGCCGTGCTGCCACCTTCCGCATTGAATGTCGGTGCAAGGTGGAGGATGGCTGGGCGCTGGAGCGGGAAATTCGCCTGGCGGCCCTGCAATGCTTGAAAAAGGAAGGCTTAAAGCCATGAAGGTGTTTGATACTCATTGCCACCTGGATGATGAGCGCTTTGATGAGGATCGGGAAAGCGCCTATCAGCGGATGCTGGAAGCCAAGGTGCAGCGGTGTGTATGCGTAGGCAGCGATCTTCCTTCATCCCGGCGCTGCCTGGATTTGGCGGCTGCGCATGAAGGAATTTTTGCGGCCGTTGGGGTACATCCCCATGAAGCCAAGGATGTGCCAAAGGATTATCTCCGGCACATCGCTACCATGATGCAGGAAAAAAAGGCAGTGGCTCTGGGGGAAATTGGCTTGGATTTTTATTATGATTTGTCCCCCCGGGATGTGCAGCGCCGGGTGATGGCGGAGCAGATGGAATTGGCGCTGGAATTAAATGTGCCGGTGATTTTCCATATCCGCGACGCCCATGGGGAAATGGTGGATTTTTTTAGAGGCAGCAAAAAGCTGCCCCGAGGGATCATCCATTGCTCCACCGGCAGCGCTGAGATCGTAAAGGAATATGTGAAGATGGGCTTTTATATTTCCTTTGCGGGGCCCCTCACCTTCAAAAAAGCCCCCCATCTGTGGGAGGCAGCCAAAGCGGTGCCTTTGGATCGGCTTCTGGTGGAAACGGACAGCCCCTATCTTTCTCCGGAGCCTTTGCGGGGAAAGCGGAATGAGCCTGCCAATGTGGTGCATACCATGCGGAAAATGGCGGCGCTTCGGGAAATTTCCGAGGATGAAATGGCGAAAATTACCTGGGAAAATGCCTGCCGGATCTATGAATTGGAGGCATAACCGTGGGCAGAATCGTATTCAGTGATGTGGATGGCACGCTGCTTAATTCCCAGGGGGAGATCGCGCCCCGAACGCTGCAGGCTATCCGCCTGCTTGCCGAACAGGATATTCCTTTTGTGATCAGCTCTGCTCGGGGGCCTACGGGAATTGCGCCGCTGCTGAAAACTTACGGGCTAAAATGCCCGGTGATTGCCTTTAGCGGGGCGCTGATTCTGGATGAGGAAGGAAAGGTGCTGTTCCATCGGGGAATGAAAAAGCAGCAGGCGGGCGAGATTCTTGATTTTATTCGGAAAAAGGAATTGGACCTGGCCTGGGGAATCTATGCCTTTTCTCAGTGGGTGGTGAAAACCCGTCAGGATCAGCGGGTGGATGCAGAGGAAAGAAATGTGCGCGCTTTGGCTACGGAAGGTGCGCTGGAAGATATCAAAGGGGACACCGTGCACAAAATTCTTTGCATGTGCAACCCTGAAAAGCTCGATGAAATCGAAGCGTGCTTGAAAACAAGGTTTCCCCAATTTTCCATTGCCAAATCCTCTTCCACGCTGCTGGAAATCATGCAAAGCGGTATCACCAAGGCCATGGCGGTGGAAACCCTTTGCGTACTGCGGCAGATTCCATTGGAAAACAGCATCGCCTTTGGGGACAACTACAACGATGCTGAAATGCTGGAAACGGCGGGCAAGGGCTTTTTGATGGGTAATGCGCCGGAAAAATTGAAGAGCAGAATTCCCCTGCATACGGAAGATTGCGATCATGACGGCATCTATTGGGCGCTGAAAAGGCTGGAATGGATATGAGAAAAGGCATTGCGATCGTTGGGCTCAATGGCGCCGGTAAATCCACTCTGGCTCATGCCCTGGCCCAGGCAACAGGGTATTTTGAAATGGATGTGGAGGATTACTATTTCCCGGAGCAAAGAGTGGAGAGGCGGCGGGCGCTGGAGGGCAGCGAAGTGGCGCCCAATATGGCTTCTCCTTCTTTTTCTCAATCGAAAACCAAGGAAGAAGTGGAAGAGGCGATGCTGGAGGATATCCATGCACATCCCTGCTTTATTTTATCCGGTGTGAAAATGCAATGGAATGATGAAATTTCGTCCCGCATTCAAGTGGCCTTTTGGGTACGGGTTTCCAGGAAAGCGCGGCTTCAAAGAATCCGGGAACGCTCGGAAAAGCGCTTTGGGGCACGGGTGCTTCCAGGGGGCGATATGTATGCCCAGGAGGAGGCCTTTCGCGCTATGGCAGCGGGCCGGGATGAAAGAATGGTGGGGGAAAGCCTGAAAAAGCTTTCCTGCCCGGTGATCATCCTGGACGGCACCTTGCCCATTACGAAAAATGTGAAAATCATGATAGATACGATCATTGAAAACCCGGAAGCGCTTGTTTCCGGGGCAGACCGCTGACAACCCCCCGCAAACGCAAAAATGGCTGCAAGAATGCGGCCATTTTTGCTTTCTGTGTTGGCATCGGCTGCAGAAAGCGGTTACTTACGTCAGTGTAAGTTCTCTTTTTGCAGCCTCGCCGCCTTGACTTGCAGAGGTTGTCTCAGCCTGCCCCCCGAAGTATATGCTTCCGGGTTTGCGTTATTCCTGCGTCATCAGTTGAAATTGCCGCAGGGTCACTTGCAGTTTCATAGGCTCATTGCGGAAGAAGCGCTCAAGATCCTCCACGATGCCCTCGGTAAGGTGCCAATCAGAGAGCGCGGCAATGTGGGGCTGGAGGATGCATTGATCCTTAAGCTCCAATAATTCCTTGGGCTGCTGCCCTGCGCCTTCCTGCTCGTATACATCCAATACGGCGGAGATTCTGCCCGTTTCCAGTTCTTTGATCAGCGCTTCCGTATCCACCAAGGAGCCGCGGGCCGTATTCACTAACAAAGCGTGATCGGGCATCAGGGAAAGGGCAGCGGCGTTGACCATATGATAGGTTTCAGGCATCTGTGCCGCATGGATGGATACTACATTCTGGCGCATGGCTTCTTCAAAGGTGCATTTCCTTGCAAAGGGCCATTCCTTGAGGGCGTCTTCCGAAAGATAGGGATCATATACCCATACCTGGCAATGAAAGGGCGAAAGCAATGGTATCAGATTCCGGGCTACAGCCCCAAACCCGATGAGACCCACAGAACTGCCCAGCAAAGAATAACGCCCGGGAAGCTTCATCCATCCGCCCCCGCGGATGCAGTCATCCGCCTGGGGGATCCGGCGCAAACCGGCCAGGATATAGGCAAGTGTAGCCTCCGCCACCGTGCGGGCCATGATGGGATTGGCGCTGAGCACAGGGATCCCCTTTTCCCAAAAGGCTTCGGAAGCAATGTGAGCGACGGTGCCGGCGCAATGGGCCAGCATTTTGAGATTGGATGCTTTTTCCAGCATGGCTGCATCCACCTGGGGAGTGCCCCAGGTGGTAACAAGAATATCTGTATCAGGAAGCACTTGCTCCAGTTCTTCCCTGGTCATGCTTCTGTCATAAGGATTGCGGCTCACTTCTCCCAGGGCATGCAGCCGTTCCATGAGATGATCGGGAAAGAAGGAATCGATATAAGGGGTATGATGTGCGGTGACATAGATTTTCATGGCATGTTTCCTTTCATTACTCGCCCAGAATGATCCGGCCAATTTCCTCCAGGGATCGTGCTTCCCAGGTAGGCGTCAGGGGCGCGGGTGATTCGTTTCCACTTGGGTGATACCAGATGGTGTCAATTCCGGCATGGATCCCGCCTTGGATATCCGAATTCAGGCTGTCGCCCACCATCACGGCGGATGGCAGCTGCTCTTTTGTCAATTGCAGATCATCAAAAACATAATCGAAAAAGGCTTTCATGGGCTTCTGGCAGCCGATTGCCTGGGAAATATACATTTTTTCAATGTATTCCTTGATGGCCGAGCGTTCCAGCCGCCCGGTTTGGGAGCGGGTCATGCCATTGGTAAGGATAAAAAGGCGGCAAAGGGGGGCAAGCCGACGGCATAATTCCAGAGCGCCGGGTAAAAGGATACCATGCTGCCCCAGGGCCAGTTCGTAGGCGGCGTTCATTTCTGCGCCCTGATTCCGATTCGCCCCCACATGCTCAAGAAGCCGGGAAAAGCGCTCAATGCCAAGCTCTTTTTGCGTAATGCCGCCCTGATCAAAAAGCTTCCACAGGCCCCGGTTGGTGTCCACATAAAAGCCGATGGTTTCTTCCGTTACGGGTAGATGATAGTCCTTCATTACCTGGCACAGCGCCAGGTGTTCCGCAGCGTGGAAATCAAAAAGCGTTTGATCCGCATCAAAAAACACGGTGGAATATCGCTGCATAAATTCTCCTTGACAAAAGAGCGTCGAATATTTCGGCGCTCCTCAACCGGATAGAGTAGGGATTAGCCCCTGAGCATTTCCATCCAGATATCGAATTTTTCTACCAATTCAGCATTGCTCTGGGTTTTTTCCGCCAGGGCAAAGAGCGTATCCTGAGCGGCATCATCATCCGCAAGCATGCCGCGCATCTTTTGTGCCACGGAAAGGCTTTCGGCAGAGAGCATCAGTTCATCATGCTGGGTGACGCTGCGGATAAAATCGATGCCGGGCAGGCCCTGGGCGTCTGCCGGCAGGGTAAGGATCCAGTGGGCGTTGCAGGCAGATTTAAATTCATCCATCAGCCCTTCATCACTAAGGAAGCCTGTGCTCTGGGCAAAGCAGAGCACGGTGAGGGTGCCGCCCTCCCGGGTATTGCGGGCGGCAGCCAGTAGCCTCTTGGGCTTATTCAGGGCAGTGGCAGCCAGCCCCCCGGACAAGGTGCGCACATTCTGGGGCGCAGCCACGTGATGGGCGCGCACCAGAGCATTCAGGCTATCCAACAGAATCACTACATCCTTTTTCTGCTCCACCAGGCGCAAAGCGCGCTCCAGGGCCAATTCGCAGATTTTTCCCTGGTTTTCAGGCAGATCATCAAAGGTGGAATAAACCACTTCGCCCTTCACCGATTCCTTCATTGCCGTCACTTCTTCGGGCTTTTCATCCACCAACATCAGCATCACATGGGCCTTGGAATAATTTTTGGAAATGTTGTTGGCCAGCTTCTGCATCAGGGCCTTTTTGGAGGCCTTGGGGGGCAGAGTGATCAGGGCGCGCTGACCAAAGCCGATGGGAGAAAGAAGATCGGCCAGGCGCAGGGAAAGGCATTCTTCATTCTTGGCGGCTAAGCTCATGGAGCGCTTGGGATAAATGGCGGTCATTTCCTCAAAGCTTGGGCGATTTGGGTTTTCTTCGGCGGCGTGGCCGTTAATTTCAGTGATATATAAAAGGGCGCTGTAGCGATCATTTTCCCGCTGGGGACGGGTTTTACCCACAATATAATCCCCAGAGCGGAGATTGAAGCGGCGAATTTGGGCATTGGCTACGTATACATCGTTTTTTCCGGCCAGATAATGATCGGCCCGCAAAAAGCCGTAGCCATCGGGATGCAATTCCAGCACGCCCTCGCCATCGCCGCATTCGCCGGCGGCCAGAATTTCCGGAATGGAGGGAGCGGCAGGGGGCTCTTTATGATAATAGGGCGCCTGCGCAGGGCGAGAATAGGCGGCGGACTGGGAATAAGCGGTGTTTTCACGGGGGGCGGAATAATCCTGCTGGGGCTGATTAAAGGACGGCGCGGGGCGATAATCCACCGGACGTTCCTCCTGCTGCATGGGCTGCTCGGGGCCAAAGCGATTGGGGGAATAAGCTGCGGGGCGCGTTTGGGGCATAGCGGGCCGCATATCCGGGCGCTGCGGCTGCGGGGCCGTACGGGGGGCATAAGCGCCGCGATCGGCGCTTGGAGTGGCCTGGGCAGGGCGCGGAGCACCCCAGGCCTGGGGCGCACGCTGGTAGGAATTATTTTGCCCCTGATAGGCCCGGGGATTGTGCCAGGCTCGGGAGCCTTCCATGGTAAAAGCGGGCGCCTTGGAGGAAATGGTGCCAAGCGAAGATGCGGCGGGCTGGGCAGCCGGAGCAGCCGGGGCTGCAGGCCGGGGCGAGGGGCGCATGCCGGTATTAGGGGTAAGCACAGGGATATCATCATCGTCTGATTCATCATCTGTGATGATGGCGGCGCTGCGAATGGGCCGGGAAGGTGCCTCCAGAGGCGCAGCAGCAGAAGAGACATTGGCCTCCTCCTCTGGCTGTTTCCCAGCAGCGGCCTCATTCAATTTATCGATGATTCCCTGCTTGCTGATGCCGGCGCCCAACTTAACCCCCATTTCCTTGGCGGCTTTGCGCAATTCCAGCACCGTCATCTTTTCAAATTGTTCACTCATCGGGTTTCCTCCTTGTGATGGGCATATGGAATATAAATAAAAAGCATAAGTGAAAAAAGAAGCGGCAGAATGCCGTCAGAAAGGGAACAGCGAAAAACAAAAGTTTTCCGGCACCTTATACAATCCATTTGAAGCAAAGAATGGGCATTATTCCGAAATTCATACCGGGCAGATCGCGTCTCTTCAGCGGTCTTTTCATATTATAGCAGAGCAAAGCTGCATTTTCAACTTTTTTTCTAAAAAATGCGAAAGAATTCGTTGAATTTACACTTGATCCAATTTTTCGATGAATTTGTATACAACTTTGGTTGAATCAAAATTCCTTTCCTTATTTTCCTACGCAAAAGCGGGAGAAAATATCGTCAATGAGCCGCTCATCCACCTGATCGCCGGTGATTCTGCCAAGGGCATCCAGGGCATCGTGCAAATCCACTGCGGCCATATCCACTGCTTCTCCCATTTGGCAGGCGTTTGCTGCCTGATAAAGGGAACGGGCGGCCTGACGGGCCAGGGCCATATGGCGCGCTTGGGTCAGGGCGCTTTCTCCGGCCCCTGCAGCAAAGGAAAGGATGCGCTGTTCCAATGCTTCCAGCCCCATGCCCTGGGCAGCGGAAAGCACGATGGCGTCCTTAAAATCGCTCGGGCTCAATTGCATGGGCAGATCACCCTTATTGAGTACGATGATGGAGGGAATCCCTTCCACCTGACTGAGCAATTCCTGATCTTCTTTTGTCAGCTTCCGGGAAGCGTCCAGCACCACGATCACTACGTCTGCCCCGGCAATGGCCTGGCGTGCCCGGGCTACGCCGATGGTTTCAATGGCATCGGTATGCTCGCGAATGCCGGCGGTATCAGAAAAATGTACCCGAATGCCGGAAAGCATCACATCGGCGCGGATAATATCCCGGGTCGTGCCCGGAATATCGGTGACGATGGCACGCTCCTGGCGGGAAATAGCATTGAGAAGGGAGGATTTTCCTACGTTGGGCCGCCCGCAGAGCACCACCTCCAGGCCTTGCTCGGCGATTCTGGCCCCCCGCTCATCACAGGCGGCTTCCAGCTTTTGCGCCAGGGCCCTTGCGCCGCTTTCCAGAGAGCCGGCGGCTTCTTCAAAGGAAATTTCCTCCGGATAATCAATGGCAGCGGCCACGCCGGATAAAATAGTAATCAATTCTTCCTGGGCCCCTTTGATAAAGGCGCTTACGCCGCCGGAAAGCTGGCGCACGGCCGCCCGGGCCGCTCGCCCGCCTTCTGCTGAAATCAGGGCCATCACGGCCTCGGCACGGCTTAAATCAATGCGCCCATTTAAAAAGGCCCGGCGGGTAAATTCCCCGGCGCCGGCTGCCCGGGCGCCCAGGGCATACAGAGCACTGAGCACGCTTCTGGCTGCCCAATCGCCGCCGTGCAGATGGATTTCCGCCACATCCTCCCGGGTGTAGCTTCGGGGAGCCCGCATGAGCACTGCCATGCATTCATCCAGGGTTTCTCCCTGATAAACGGCATGGCCGTAATATAAGCGATGGCTCTCCCATTTCCGGGCGGGCGTAAATAGGGCGGATAACAATTTTTCGGCATCCGGGCCGCTGATGCGGACGATGGCAATGCCGCCGGTACCCGGGGCAGTGGCCAAGGCAGCGATGGTATCTGTTTCGTGCATGATGATGCTCCTGAAAAATAAAAGATCAAGTATAAGTATAAATCAAAAAAACAGCGGTAGCAACCCCGGAAGAAAAGGAAAATAAAAAAATTTCAGAAAATGATCACTTTTCTTGAAAGAAGGGGTTGACAAGAAGATGAAAAGGTGCTAAAATCTGTCCTTGTCAGCAGGGATGGTTCCTGTAGCGGAACCGGCCTCGGCACTGCTTTGCGGCGAATGCGCCTGTAGCTCAGCTGGATAGAGCAACGGCCTTCTAAGCCGTGGGTCGGGGGTTCGAATCCCTTCAGGCGCGCCAATCCGCTCGTGGTGGGTATAGTTCAGTTGGTTAGAGCGCCAGATTGTGGCTCTGGAGGCCGTGGGTTCGAGTCCCACTACCCACCCCACTTTCTTCATCCGGATGGCGGACACCAATGGGGTGTAGCCAAGCGGTAAGGCAAGGGACTTTGACTCCCTCATTCGTAGGTTCGATCCCTGCCACCCCAGCCAACCTTGACCCATTAGCTCAGGTGGTAGAGCACTTGACTTTTAATCAAGGTGTCCGGGGTTCGAGTCCCCGATGGGTCACCACCCTTTATGGGTATCCGCGGGCGTGGCGGAATGGCAGACGCGCCAGACTTAGGATCTGGTGCCGAGAGGCGTAAGAGTTCAAGTCTCTTCGTCCGCACCAGAAACACCCCATTCATATGCGGTAGTAGCTCAGTTGGTAGAGCGCCACCTTGCCAAGGTGGAGGTCGCGAGTCCGAGCCTCGTCTACCGCTCCAATTGCGGGTGTAGCTCAATGGCAGAGCTCCAGCCTTCCAAGCTGGCTACGTGGGTTCGATTCCCATCACCCGCTCCAGCTTCAAGGGGAGATTGCCACAGGCTAAGCCCCTTATGCGCCATTAGCTCAGTTGGTAGAGCACCTGACTCTTAATCAGGGTGTCCCGGGTTCGAGTCCCTGATGGCGCACCATGGCCGCAATTGCGAAAGCGATTGCGGTTTTTGTATAAATAAAATGCTGCCACCGGGTAGCGTGATGCGAAAAGCATTCGCCCGGCACATCGTTAGGTCTTAGAAGATGTGCCAAGCGGATGCTTTCTTTTATAGGAGGCAAGAATATGAAACGGAAAAACCCTTTTCAGGATCTGACCAAATTTGAATGGCGGCTGTGGCTTTTGTCGGTAGCCGTAGTGATTGTTTCCGCCTTTTTTTCGGCGGAAGGGAGCCTGATGAGCACTCTTTCTTCTCTGGTTGGGGTGACGGCGCTGATTTTTGTAGCCAAGGGCTATGTGCTGGGTCAAGTGCTTACGGTGGTTTTTGCGGTATTTTATGGCATTGTTTCCTGGGAACAGTGCTATTATGGGGAAATGATTACCTATCTGTTTATGACAGCGCCCATGGCGATCTGTGCTATTGTATCTTGGATGAAGCACCCGTATCAGGATACCAAGGAAGTGGAGGTGCATAAGCTCACAAAAGCCCAAGCCATCATCCTCTGGCCCGTTGCTCTGCTTACCACGGGCACGTTTTATTTCATTCTGAAAGCAATCGGCAATGCCAGCTTGCTGGTGAGCACCATTTCCATTACCACCAGCTTTATCGCTTCCTATCTTACCTATTTTCGCAGCCCCTACTACGCCATGGGTTATGCGGCCAATGATGTGGTGCTGATTGTGCTATGGAGCATTTCTGCGGCCCAGGATATTTCTTATCTGCCCATGGTGGCCTGCTTTGTGATGTTTCTGGCCAATGACGTCTATGGGTTTTTTAACTGGAAGCGGATGCAGAAGCGACAAAATGCATAATAAAAAAGACCGCACAGGCGGCCTTTGGGAAGGGTGTCAGGCTTCTTTTTCGGCAAGATGCAGGGAATATTGGGTGAGCACGGCCACGCCTGCCATAATAACCACCAGCCCGAACAGGAAGGGGCGATAGCTGCCAAAGATTTCATAGAGCAAATTGGCCACGGGCGCGCCGATAGCAAATCCGGCAGTATTAATGGCAGAATACACGCCCACCATTTTATTGAAACCTTTTTGGCCGAAAAGACCGATGGAAATGAGGGAGAGCATCACCGTCTGCAAGGGCATACCCAGGGCAGAGCAAAGGGAATAACCGATGCCCAGTACCTGCCCAAGCCCACCGGGCCGAACCAAGCCCAGAGAAAGGAAAGCCAACGCAGAAAAAATATCGCAGATGAGCAATGTTTTTTTGAGGCCAATCTTATCATGGGCCAGCCCGCCCAGGAATTTGGACCCAGCCAGCGCCAGGGAATGAATGCTTACCGCCATGCTCACATAGGCGGTAGTCATGCCCATATCGGTCATGTGAGCGGCTGAAATGCCATTGACCCCCTGCAGGGAGGCCCCGGCAAAAAAAACACAAATGGAAGAAAGGTAAAAATAAGGTTTGCGCAGGGCATCGCGGATGGTGAAATCGGCAGATGCAGTTTTTTTCTTTTCCTGCGTCTGTTCCTGGGGAGAATTTTTGAAAAGGAGCACGGAAATCAGGCCTACAGCAGCCAAAATCAGGATGACCAGCCGATAAGCGCTTTGATAGCCAAATGGATTGCCTTCCTGATAGATGATGGGGGTGACGATCTGGGTGGCCAATGCCCCGCCCAGGCCATTGGCGGCCATCACCAGGCCCATAATGGTGCCCTTGTGCTCTTTGCACCAGAGATTCACCACATAGCCGGCCATGGTGGTGGTAGTCCAGGCCAGGCCCAGGCCCAGAAAGACGCCGCCAAGATAGAAGACCCAGATGGATTGAGCTACCGAATAGAGAAACATGGAAAGAACCAGAGAAAGGAAGCCGTAGGCGATCATTTTACGGGCTCCCAATCGGATGACTGTAGCACCGAAAAACAGATCGACCAGGGCAGTGGTGATATAGCGGAAGCTATCGTTCATGGAAAAAAGGCTGCGTTTGATGCCAAGGGCCTCCGTGATAGCGGAAAGATACAGGCCCTTATTGCTGCTGCAAAAGCCCAGGCAGGTAAACACCATCAGAAAACATGTGGCGATCACTACCCAGCGATATTCCAGGCGCTTTTTCGGGGTGGAATGAGGAGCATCCATGTTTTTCCTTCTTTCTTGCGCATGAGCGTAGATCGATGTCTATTGTACACCCATCTGTGCATATTTGCAAATTTTGCGGAGGGCCTGGTGGAAAATAATGCTTTTTTTCTGTACCGGTATGTGATACAATGATACGGAAAAGGAGGATAAAAGGATGCGTAGTTTTGCTGAAATTCAGGCGTTTGAAGAATCTTTTGAGTTATTCTCTCTTCCCAGGATTCGAGTGATCGGGAAAGAAGTGAGAAATGGCGGCGCATTGGGCAATACGGCCCCTGCTTTATGGGATGAAGTATTTTCCTCCGGCGCACATGAAGTGCTAAAGGGGCTTCCTCAGGTACTGAAAGATGCAGACTATGGATGGACGTGCGAATTCGACGCCAAGACGGATACGTTTGTTTATATGGTGTGCGTCATAACGCCGGAAAATACCCCTGTGCCAGGGGGCTTTACCTACCGGGATTATCCGGAAACGGTATGCGCCAAGGGCCTGTATGGCGAAAGCGTGATGCAGACGGTGGAGCGGGCCAAGGAACTGGGCTATGTGCCCAATTGGAAGCTTTGCGGATGGAATGCAGAATTATATCTGAGCGCCGAAGAAAAAAAGCCGCCCAAGGAATGCAAGGAGCCTTGGCATTGGCTGGTGCCGGTCAAAAAGAAGGAAGAATAAAAGGCAGCATTGGTATAAAAGAGGAGAAAATATTTTATGAAATGGATGATCGCATCGGATATTCACGGTTCGGCTCATTATTGCAGGGAATTATTGAGCGCCTATGAAAGGGAGGGCGCGGATCGGCTGCTGCTCCTGGGGGATATTCTCTATCATGGCCCCCGGAATGATCTGCCCAAAGGGTATGCTCCCAAGGAAGTGATTGCTATGCTCAATGGGATGAAGGAAAGCATCCTGTGCGTGAGGGGCAATTGCGATACGGAAGTGGATCAGATGGTGCTGGAATTTCCCATCCTGGCGGACTATGCCATTTTTGCGACGGGGGATCGCATGATTTTTGCCACCCACGGCCATCATTTCAACACGGCCAGCCTGCCGCCCCTGCATAAGGGGGATATCCTGCTCCACGGGCACACCCATGTGCCCAAGTGCGAGGAGCTTGGGGATTATGTGTATATGAATCCGGGCTCCGTATCCATCCCCAAGGAAAATTCCGCCCATGGCTATATGACCTGGGAAGGAGATACAATGCAGTGGAAAACCCTGACGGGTGAAGTATATATGGAATATCAATTATAAAGGGAGGAAACGATCATGGACGCGAAGCTGAGCATGTGGTCTTCTTATTATATTGAACTGGGGCCGGAGGAAGCCGTGCTGGAAATGAAAAAGAACGGCTATTCCTACAGTGAGCTTTCCGATGAACACGGCAAAATGCTCCTGGACCGGGGCGATCCCAAAGAAGTGGGCGCAGCATTCAAGGCCTTTTTGGAAAAGGAAAATTTCCATATGCCCCAGGGCCATCTGTGGCTGAAGTGCAAGCTGTGCTCTACGGAAAATGCCCTGGAGATTCTCTATCCCTGGCTGGATCTGTATGAGGCCATTGGCATCAAAAACTGCGTGCTCCATTGCGACGCTATTGCAGGCGAGCCGGAGCTTTCTATGGAAGAGCGCTATGCCCGGAATATGGCCCAGCTTAAAAAGATCGAAGCTTATATTCAGGATATGAACCTTTGCATCTGCCTGGAAAACCTTCGTGCTCTGGCTGAAAATGAGCAGGGACTGACCCAGCTTTACGGCATTGACGCATTGCTGAACCTGGTGAATGCCCTGGACGAAGAGCACTTTGGCATTTGCCTGGATACGGGGCATCTGAACCTGACAGATAAGGATCAGCGGAGCTTTATTCTCAAAGCAGGCAAGCGGCTGCGGGCCTTGCATATCGCTGATAATGAAGGGGAAACCGACCAGCATATGATGCCCTTTGGCAAGGGACAGGTGGACTTTGTGGAAGTGGTGAAGGCCCTTCGGGAAATCGACTATCATGGCCTTTTCAACCTGGAAATTCCGGGCGAAAGAAAAGCCCCTCTGGAAGTGAAGGGCTATAAGATGGAATATATCAGGAAGTGCTATGAATATCTGATGGAAAAGGCGTAAATAATTCGGAATTCGAAATGCGGAATTCGGAATTATAAAATGCACCAGCTCTTTGGGTGCGTATTTCGTGCAAGGATAGTTGTTTTTATTTGGTTTTCGGAGGGGTGTGGGGAACCGCTTTTGACTCAAAAGCGGTTCCCCACATTATTTTATTTCTTCAGGCACGCCCGGGTCATGGCAAGGCCCTTTTCCAGGCCGTGCACCTTGGAAAATACGCTGCTGGTGCCCACCACAAAGGTATCGGCACCGGCTTCCTCCATAAGAGGGATATTTTCCAGGCTGCAGTTACCGTCCACTTCCAGGAGAATATGAGAATAGCCTGCTTCATCCAAAAGCTTTCTGGCCATGCGAATTTTTTCCAATGCGCAGGGCACCATTTTCTGCCCTGCAAAGCCGGGGTTCACCGTCATAATCAGCAGCATACCGATGCGATCAAGCACATGGGCGGCGCAGGCAAGGGGCGTGGCAGGGTTCAGGGCAAGGGCGGGCATGGCCTCTTTTTCAGCGATCTGCTGGAGCACTCGGTCCACATGGGGGGTGCTCTCATAGTGAATGGAAACGATATCTCCTTTTCCAAAGGGCAGCCAAGGGAGCACATGCTCGGGCTTTTCCGCCATGATATGAATATCCAGGGGTACTTGGTATTGCTGCTTCACGGCTTTCAGGGTTTCAGTGGAAAGCATGAGATTGGGCACGAATTGCCCGTCCATCACATCGCAGTGAAAAAAATCAATGCCCTTTTGGGCAAGCGCATCCAGATCCTTTTTCATATAGAGAGGATCGGCGCACATAATGGATGCGGATAGCTTGGATTTCATAAAATGCCTCCTTTTTGAAGCTGATTTTATTGTACATCCGCTCGGATGAATGTCAAGAGGAAAGCTTGCAGTTTTTCTCTTTTTGCGATATACTGATATTGCTAAGAAAGAATGAAAAGGAGGAGGGCTCCTTCTGTGACCGATTTGGCGAGTTACCTTTCATCCGGTCGGGGGATACTGGGCATTGAACTGGGCTCCACCAGGATCAAAGCGGTGCTCATTGGTCCGGATCATGCTCCCATTGCTTCCGGAGGCTATACGTGGGAAAATCGGCTGGAAAACGGGGTGTGGACCTACCATTTGGAGGACGCATGGACGGGTATCCAGGCGGCATATGCCCAAATGGCGGCCCAAGCCAAGGAAAAATACGGCGTTGCGCTCCGCCGCCTTCGCGCTATCGGCATTTCCGGCATGATGCATGGCTATCTGCCCTTTGATAAAAAAGGGAACCAGCTGGCCCCTTTCCGCACCTGGCGCAACACCATGACAGGAAAAGCGGCCGAGGAATTGACAGGGCTGCTCTCCTTCAATATCCCCCAGCGCTGGAGCATTGCTCATCTTTATCAGGCGGTGCTCAGCGGGGAAGCGCATGTGGAAAAAATCAGCCACCTCACTACCCTGGCGGGCTTTGTGCACTGGCAATTGACCGGGGAACAGGTATTGGGCGTAGGGGAAGCATCGGGCATGTTTCCCATTGATAGCCAAACGGGCCAATATGATAAAGAAAAACTGGAAAAAATGAATGCGGCCTTTGAGAAAAAGGGCTGTCCCTGGAAATTGGAAGAAATTTTGCCTCGGGTGGAAATGGCCGGAGGCAACGGCGGCCAATTGACGGAAAAGGGCGCAAGGCTTTTGGATCCTTCCGGCATGCTGGAGGCAGGCGCTCTGGCTGCTCCTCCGGAGGGGGACGCGGGTACCGGCATGGTAGCCACCAATTCTGTGAGAATCCGCACGGGCAATGTATCGGCGGGCACTTCCATTTTTGCCATGGTGGTGCTGGAAAAGCCATTGAGCCGGGTGTACCCTGAAATTGATATGGTCACTACCCCCACCGGGCAGCCTGTAGCCATGGTGCACTGCAATAACTGTACCAGCGATTTGAATGCCTGGGCGGGGATCTTCAAGGGCTTTGCCGCTGCCTGCGGCAAGGAAATTTCAGAGGGAGAAATTTATCATGCCCTTTTCACTTCCGCCATGGCAGGAGAAAAGGATTGCGGCGGCTTGGTGAATATCAATTATCTTTCCGGTGAACATGTGACCGGTTTTGAAGAAGGGCGGCCCATGACGGTGCGGCTCCCGGACGCTCGGGCCACTTTTCCAAACTTTGCCCGTGCTTTGGTGAGCAGCGCCTTGGTTTCTCTTAAAATCGGCATGGGCATTCTGGAAAAGGAGCAGGTAAAGATTGATTCCTTGCTGGGCCACGGCGGTTTCTTCAAAACCCCCGGCACAGCCCAGAATCTCTTGGCTGCGGCCCTGAAAGCGCCCGTTGCCTTAATGGAAACGGCGGGAGAGGGCGGCCCCTGGGGCATGGCTCTGCTGGCAGCCTACCGGGCCAATCGGGAAGAAGGAGAATCTTTGGAGGCTTATCTGGAAAAGCGGGTGTTTGCTTGGACGAAGCGAACGGTGGTCGCCCCCGATCATAAGGATGCTTTGGGTATGGATACCTACACTGAACGGTTTCAGAAAACCCTGGCTGCGGAGCGTGCTGCCGTTGAATACATGAAATAATTTGTATGGAGGAAAAAAACATGAAAGGCAATTATTTTCTGGGCAACAGCACTTTTGAACTGCGGGAGCATGAAATTCCGGAGGTGGGCCCCCACGATGTGCTGGTAAAGAACATTGCCGCCGGTATCTGCGGCACTGACGTGCACATTTATTTCGGCGAAAAGGGCGCCTCCGAAGTGGAGCCCCCGGTGGTGCTGGGCCATGAATATTCCGGCCTGGTGGAAAAAGTGGGCAGCGAAGTGACCGCCGTGAAGGTGGGCGATCATGTGACGGTGGACCCCAATATGTATTGCGGTCAGTGTGCCTATTGCCGGGCCGGCAAAAAGCAGCTTTGCCCCAACATGGTGGCTGTGGGCGTGAGCTTTAACGGCGGCTTTGCTGAATACAGCGTGGTGCCGGAAGCTCAGTGCTTTGTGCTTAATCCGGAGCTTCCCTATGAAGTGGGCGCGATGGCGGAGCCTCTGGCCTGTTGCCTCCACGGCATTGATCTGGCTGAAATCAAGCCCGGCCAGAATGTATTGGTCATTGGCGGCGGCGCCATCGGCCTGATTATGGCCCAGCTGGCCAGGCTTTCCGGCGCGGCCAAGGTGATCGTGAGCGAGCCGGTGGAAATGCGTCGCAAGATCGCCATGGAAGTGGGCGCCGATGGCACCATCGATCCCATTCACGAAAATGTGCGGGAACGCTTTGCGGCCCTGACCGGCTTTGAAGGCGCCGAAGTGGTCATTGAATGCGTGGGCAAGCCCATTGCGGTGAAGCAGGCCATGGAAGCTGCTGCCAAGGGTGCGATGCTGATGCTCTTTAGCGTGCCCGGGGTGGATTCCAAATTTGAACTGCCCCTCTTTGATATCTTTAAGAAGGAACTTACCATCCGCGGCTCCATGGTGAACCCGGACACCCACGCCCGGGCCGTGGCGCTGCTCAATTCTGGCCGGCTGCAGATTGAGCCCCTGATCACCCATCGCTTCCCCCTGGAACAGGTGGAGGACGCCATCAAGATGCAGATGAGCGCCGAATCCATTAAGGTGCTGGTAAAGCCCTGGGAAAAGTAAAGCGCGATTGGCTGCTGCGGTCAGGAAGTGCGGGAACCCCACTTCAGTGGCCTCTGTTTGGACAATCAATGCGCCGTATGCCATATGATGTATGAAGGCGACAATATTCTCGCCCATGAAGGGCCCCTTTCCTGGCTCTATGACCGGGAGGAGCATTGGCAGGAGTGGTTCAGGTGCTGCGGCAGGGAAAAGGAAGGCAGCCGGGGCCTGCATGCCATGAAGGAAATCTGCCTGGAGCTGCCGGAAAATAGGGGAACGCTTCAGGGTACGGTATGCACGGTCTGCGGCATGGTGCAGAACTTTGGATTCATGTGCCCTTTGCAGAAAATGGCACGGTAAAGCTGCTTCATTTCTCTGAGGATGGCAAGATCCGGGAGCCGGAATGTGATTTTGAAGAGGCCGGTTTCCTGTTTAAGGTGAAAAAGCCAGGGACTGTGCTGCTGCTTTATCCGGCAGGGCTGTAAAGAAAAGAAAACAGGAACCAAAAAGCGGCCGGAAAAGAAGATTTTCCGGCCGCTTTTGCTTAGAAAATATCCAGGGGAATCAGGAAACCATTTTCGAAATCAAACTGGAAGGGGGCAACTACATTATCGGGCTTTTCAAAGCCAGGGTCATAATCCGGGGTGGCTTCGTCCCAGCGATTATCATAGCCGATCACGGGAGCCAGGTATACTTCCTGGGGCAATTCTCCGGTAAAGGAAGCGAGGGGCAAAAGAATTTTTCTTCCTTCTTCGGCTCCATCCAGCACATTGTCGATACAACCCGTGCTGAGAATTCTGCCGTTTGCTTTGTCCACCAGCTGCACGCCCTCTGCCATGTAGCGCTTTACAGTATCATAATCTCCCAGCAGGCGGCATTCCATCTGCCCGCCGGCCTGGGTAAGCTCAAAGGAGTCGATGACCAGGCGAAGGCTCATCTGTTCGTATTCCGTGGCCTTGGGCACGGCATGGGGAACAGCGCTTTTATTCAAGGTTACCTGGGTTTCCACTTCAATGATATCCACCAATTCTGCCCATCCCAGGTCCTTATAGGCGTCGGCATAGCTCAGGGCGCTGGATTCGCCGTAGTAGGTGGCGCGCTGGTGGGATTCGGGGCGGAAGAGCCAGAGATTGGCATAGCCGGTTGTATCCGTAATCAGGTGATTCAGGGTATCGGTTACGTCCTGCCCCTCAAAGCGTTTGTAATCCACCAATTGAGGCTGGTTCATGGGCCGCCATACGGCTACGGAAATTGTCAGGGTGCCTTCTCCCTGGGGAATGGAGATAAATCCTTGATATTTGCCTGCTTCATCAAAGCTGGCAATGCTTTCTCCTTCATTGTAGACAGTATAGGCAGAGGGAAGAGACACGCCATCCACCTGGCCGCCCAGCAGGAAGCCGGAATCTCCTGCGCCCTCGGTGACAGAGCGATTGTAGGTGATGGGCTGTCCGTTTAGCAGGATACCGTCCAGGGTATAGAGCAGGGTTTCCTGGGTGGGGTTCACGATGGTAAAAGAGGTGTGAAGGGCATGGCCGTCATAGAGCCATTCATCCAAAGAAAGCAGCCCCAACTGGGTTTTATTGGTTTCCTTGGGGGTTTGAATCTGGTCGATCACGCCCTGGGGGATATTCTCCTGATTGCCAAAGAGCTGATCGGCGATCTGAGAATGCATCAGGGCAACCCCAGCACTGAGGGTAAGCACCAGCATCATAAGCGCCAGAATCAGGGAAACGGAAATTTTTTTCTTCACGATTTTTTCTTCTCCTTTCTCAGCAGCCATAATCCGCTGGGCCAGAAAGGGATTTCCATTCAGGCCGGCGAGCCGGTGATCGATGGATTCCTTGATGATTTTTTCCGGAAATTCTTCTTTCATAAAAGCTCCCTCCCTTCCAGTACCGTGCGAAGCTTATCCCGGCCACGTTTGAGCCTGCCGGATACGGCAGATTGGGATAGGCCCAGCGAGTGGGATATATCAACGGTGGTCATTCCTTGATAGTAGTAAAGAAGGATCACTTCTCTCAGCTTCATCGGCAGCCGCATCACTGCCAGCACCACTTCTTCCTCTTTTTCTTCAAAGGGTGCGCTGGCTTCTGGCAGCATATCGGGGGTATAGCGCCGATCGGTGAAGCGGAAGTAGGCGGAGCGGTGCAGATCCCTGCAGGTGTTCATGGCGATTTTCATCAGCCAGGTTTTTTCGCTGCTGTCGCCGCGAAAGGAATCGATGCTGCGGTAAGCCTTGAGAAACGTTTCCTGCACCGCATCCTCCGCCAGTGCCTGATCCTTTAAGTGCATAAAGCACATGCGCAAAAGCGCTGTCTGGTAGGTATTCACCAGTTCTTCAAATTGTTGGTTCCTCTTTTGAGCGTCGTCCGGGCCCTTGACATTGCTCATGCGCTTTCACCTCCTTGCACTTATTCAGACGAGGAAGAAAGGAAAACTATCGTATAAAAGAAAAATTTTTCTAAAAAACGCTCCTTTTCAGGAGCGACAGTTTGTCGAAAAAGTATTTTCGACAAACTGCGAATGGAAGTCAGCTAAAGCAGTCTTCCATTCGATCCATCACATTTACTGCAAAAATGGCTTTCCAGCCCTGTGAAAAAGGGATGGAAAGC
>SVGW01000035.1 GCA_015056125.1 Clostridiales bacterium
CCAATCTTCAATCCGGCGTGATCAACGGCTATGTGGGCCAGGTGATCTATCTGGTGAATGAGATTCGCCATGAAATGGGCTGCCCGAATGCCAAAGTGATCGCAACCGGCGGCATGGCCCGGCTGATTGCTCAAAAATCCGGCGTGATTGATCATATTGACGGCCTGCTTACCCTCAAGGGCCTTCGGCTGATCTATGAAAAAAATCAGGCCAAGGCCTGAAATGGAGGAGCGCTATGCGCAAAATTACGGTAGGCTTTTTAGGCTGTGGCAATATTGGCTGCGGCGTATGGAAATTGCTGCATGAATTTGAAAAGGATTTACAGCACCGCAGCCAGGTGGCTTTTGAAGTAAAGAAAATTTTGGTAAGAGACATAAGCAAAAAGCGGGATGAAATGATTCCTGCTCATTTGCTCACCACCGAACCCAAAGATGTGACGGATGATCCTGGCATAGAGATGATCGTGGAATTCATGGGCGGGGAAGAGCCGGCCACCCGGTATATGCTCAGAGCCCTTCAAATGGGTAAAACGGTGGTGACGGCCAATAAGATGGCCCTGGCCCTCAACTGGCATCTTCTGCAGGAAGCTGCCCAAAAGCATAATGCCGGCTTGTATTATGAAGCGGCTGTATGCGGTGCCATTCCCATTATCCGCACCACCATCGATTCCTTGCAGGCCAACCGCATTGAAACCATGATGGGCATCATTAACGGCACCACCAATTACATCCTCACCCGCATGAGCCAGGAGGGCAGCGCTTATGAGGACGTGCTCAGGGACGCTCAGCGCCTGGGCCTGGCGGAGCCTGATCCCACCAGCGATGTGGAGGGCTATGACGCAGCGTACAAGCTTTCCATCCTTTCCTCTCTGGCTTTCCATGCCCGGGTGCCTTTTGATGTGGTGTATCGCCAGGGTATTTCCCAGGTGGACGCCAAGGATATTGCCTTTGGCAAAGAATTGGGCTACACCTTAAAGCTGCTGGCCATTGCCAAGCGGGAAGAAAATGTGATCGATGCCCGGGTGCATCCCACCTTTATTCCCCACGAGCATCCCCTGTCCTCTGTGAATGGCTCCTTCAATGCCGTGTTTCTTCACGGCCACGCCTGTCAGGATATGATGCTTTTTGGCTGCGGTGCTGGCAGCGCCCCAACGGCCAGTGCAGTAGTGAGCGATATGCTCTACGCCGCCTCCCGGGAAACGCCCCGCCATCCCACTTTCCGCAACACCAATGCCCTGGCTGAAAACCTGGAAGTGACCAACGATTGGCACTGCAGCTTTTATGTACGCCTTTCTGCCAGCGATCGCCCCGGTGTGCTGGCCCATATCACTGCTTGCCTTGGCAATGAGGGCATCAGCATTCGCAATTTGATGCAGCGGGATGCCGTGGATGGCCATGCCCAGATCGTGTTGATCACCCATAACGCCGGAGAATGCGCCATTCATAAGGCGCTTGAGGCCATTGATCCCAATGAAGCGAAAGTGGAAAGCATGATCCGCGTTGAAGGAAAATAAGCCATGAATAAGAAGAAGCCCGGCCTCTCCTTTGGATCCATTCTTGCGATTTTGCTGACGCTGGCAGTGTCGGCAGGGTGCCTTTTGTTTTTTGCCAGGATGCAGGGGGAGGATCACGATGCGCGGATGGATGCGGAAAAGGTTCTCCGGGTGCTGGGTGATGCGTTGCAGGGCCCAACGCCCAAAACCAATCCCCAGGCCACTGTGCGCACCGTTACGGTGACATTGGCGCCTCAGGCCGCCGCAGCTACGCCGGAGCCCTATGTGGCCCCTACAGCGGCACCGGTGATGCAGGAAACGGCCGTATCAGTCGCGGAGCATACTTTTACGTTAACGGTAGGGGGCTTGCTTGGATTTCACAGCGATGTTTCCGATGCCGTATATGATAAGAATGCGAAATCCTTCGACTATGCCTCCATCTTTTCTTCCTTGGGCGAGCATGTGCATGCTGATCTGAACCTGGTCACGCTCAATGGCGTGCTCAACACGGAGGATCAGAAGTATTCGGATGCTTATGCCCCGGTTTCTGCGCTGGATGGAATAAAGGTGGCGGGATTTGACGGCGTATTGCTCAATACGAAGCATGTATTGGATTACGGAACGCAGGGAGCGGAAAAAACGGTATCCGCCATTGGCGCACAGGGATTTTTGCCTGTGGGGGTCAATGCTGGAAATGCCTATCAGAATCAGATGATCTCTCTCAATGGGGGCAGCGTGGCCCTGCTTTCCTACACGGATGTTTTATCGGCCAAGGGAAAAAACGCCCTGGAAACGCAAGCGGGAAAAAATATGCTGCGGCGCTTTGATGAGGAAGAAGCTGCCCAGGATATTCGAAATGCCAGAGAGCAGGGCGCCCGGTGCGTGATCGTATTTATGTACTGGGGAAAGGAAGACGCCACCGCCATCACCTCGGCTCAGCGTAAAACGGCCAATGCCCTGGCTAAAGCGGGAGCGGATCTGATCCTGGGGGTGCATCCCAGCCGGGTGCTGCCCATGGAATGGATTGATACCCTGGATGATTCTGGGGAAAGCAGAAGGACCTTGGCGGTGTATTCTTTGGGTTCTCTTCTCACGGAATCCCGGGATGGCTACGATATTTCGGGTATCCTGCTGCATTTGAAGATTACCTGCCAGCCTCAGGGCGGCGTGATATTTCATCAGGTGGAATATACGCCTACCTATATCTGGCGGCAGTATGAAGGCGAGCAATGGCAATACCGAGTGGTGTGCAGCGCGGAGGAGGCCCCTGCAGGCATGGAGCAAAAGCAGCAGGAAGTGATGGGCCGGGCGCTGAACCGGATTCAGAAAACGCTGGAGGACAGCCCGGCCATTCAGCGGTAGTAACAAAAATATAGCCACAGCGGCAAAAGCGGCTGTGGCTTGGTTTTTATCCATTGGCATGGTAATATGGATGAGAAGGATCAATTGCAAAAGGACGTTTTTAAATGAAATTTCATGAAAAACTGCAGGAATTGAGAAAGCAAAAAGGGCTCACCCAGGAAGAGTTGGCAGCGCAGCTTTATGTATCCAGAACGGCTGTATCAAAATGGGAATCGGGTCGGGGATATCCCAACATCGAATCCCTGAAAATGATTGCGAAATTCTACGGGTTTACCATTGATGATCTCTTATCTGGCAATGAATTGCTTGCTACGGCAGAAGAGGAGAGCAGGCAAAAGAAAATGCACGTTTGTGATCTGATCTTTGGGTTCCTGGATTGCGGATATGCTCTGCTTCTTTTTCTTCCTGTATTTGGGCAAAGGGTAAGAGGAAATTTACAGGAAGTATCCCTTTTATTGCTCACAGAGATTGCACCGTATATGCGTGCTGCATATTTTCTTGTTGTGGTCGGGATGATTGTATTGGGCGTTTTAACCCTTGCCCTGCAAAATTGCCATTATGCTATCTGGGAACATAATAAAAGAAAATTCTCTCTTTTTTTCAATACAATGGGGGTTATCTTTTTTATCATGGGCTTACAGCCATACGCAGCCGCTTTTTCATTCATTTATCTGATAATCAAGGGGTTTTTGCTGATAAAAAAGCCGTGACACGGATAGTATCACCGCTGTGACAGGCGGTTTCTTGCAATTTTTCTTTCCTTTTCGTAAAGTATGTTCAGGCGAAAGCTGAATCAACAAACGAAAGGGAGAAAAAATGAACGTAAAAAGTCGAAAACTGTTTGCCGGATCAGTGTATCTACTAGCTGCATTTGTGCTCTGGACGGCGGTTGTCCGTTTTGTGGATGTGGAGCCCATCGGGCCTTGGGGATCAAAAGTGGGTTTGGCGACAATGAATGGATTTTTTCATCATCTGACAGGAGTGCACATGACTTTGTATTTGATTACGGATTGGCTTGGGCTGGTGCCCATCGGTGTTGCGCTGGGCTTTGCGGTGCTTGGACTCGTGCAATGGATCCGGAGAAAATGCATTGGAAAAGTGGATTTCAGCATCCTTGCCCTTGGCGGATTCTATCTTCTTGTAATCGCGGCCTATGTTTTCTTTGAAGTGCATGTGGTGAATTATCGGCCCGTATTGATTGAAGGATATCTGGAAGCCTCTTATCCATCTTCTACCACATTACTTGTGCTATGCGTAATGTCAACGGCGGTGATACAGATTCATGTGCGGATCCCAAATGGCATAATCAGGAAATGCGCTACCTGGGCTCTGACGGCTTTTATGGGCTTTATGGTGATCGGCCGGCTGATTTCCGGCGTGCATTGGCTAACGGATATTATTGGCGGCGCATTGCTCAGCGGCGGATTGGTGATGATGTATGCGACTGTTATCTATAGGAAAATGCCTGGATGCTTTTAAAAGCACCCAGGCATTTTAGTGCTTATTTTACGGGAAAATCAAAGGAGGTATCGGGAAATGGCTCGCCCAGTAGCTTATAATGCCACCATTCCTTTTCAAAGAAGCGGAAGCCATGTTTTTCCATTACCTTGCGAAGAAGGACACGATTGGCTGTCTGTTCTTCTGTTACGCCCTTGGCACCGTGCCAGGCCAGCTTCCCAAAGTAATCAAAGCCGGTGCCCATATCCAGGGGATTCCCTTCCATGTCGGTGATGGTCAGGTCAATGGCGCTGCCCCTGGTATGGCTGGAATTGCGGGCGATATATCCCTGATCCACCATCAAAATCTTCTTTTTAAATTCGGGATAAAATTCTTCCTGCATCCGCTTGTCATCTTCATCATAAGCCCATCTCACAAAGTGCTTCACCGCGCTCTTGGGGCGATAGGCATCGAAGATCATGATGCGATAGCCCATGGCCCGGAATTCATCTGCGGCTTCTTTCAGTGCATTGGTGGCTTCCACCGTGGCAATGGCATAGGGGGCTTCATAGCCGTCAATCACATCGCCTACAAAATTATGGGTGCCGGCGTAGCGGATATCCAGGATTGCATCAGGGATCACTTCATGGATATAGCAAAAGCCCTTGGGGAGCTCATGAGCAGGAGCAGGAATTTCTTCTTCCGCGCAGGCATGGGGGAAGAGGAGGGAAAAGAGCATCATGCTGATCATCATCCTTTTAATATGCATTGTCATATGTGAATTTCACCTCGTGGGGATGGCCCCAAAGATAGTAGGTAATATAAAGATCGCGAACGGGATGGGGCGTGCCTTGAGTGAGCAGCACGCACCATACGTCTCTTGTGCCCTGGGGCGGAATGACGATTTCCTGATTTTCTCCGTAGAAGAGCACATCTTGCTGGATGGGCGCAATCTGCATTTCCACCATTTCCGCCGGCACCAGCCCGGGGTTATGCAGCCGCAGGGTATAAATATAGTAGCTGTATCCATCTGCCGTGCCCAGCTGCTGGCGATTTAAGATGGTACCAAGGAGGCTGTTTTGCTCCATGGCATTGCGCAGCGCCTCAAATTCGCCGGCACGCTCGGATGCGGGAATGGTCTGCAGCCCTTTACCGGTTACCTGGAGCGTGGAATTAAACAGGCCATAGCCCAAGCATCCGCCCACGGCCAGTACCAGCACGATCAGCACAATTGCCGCTGTTTTCAAGGAAAAGCCTCCTACTGCATCTGGGAAAGAATGCGGTTCATTTCATCGATCATCTCAGAATCCTTCAAGCGGAATTTAAATTCCACTCGGCGGGACTTTTCCATATTCACTGTGCCGTTAGCATTATAGATGGGATCGGAAAAGCTTCTGCCCTTGGCGGTGAGCAGTTCCTGCAAAAGGAGCACCTGATTCTGAGAAAGGGTATCCAATTCCAGGCAATATTCCGCCACGTTCAAAGCGCGGTTCTGGGATAGCTTCAGGTTGGAAATATAGGAGCCGGAGGTATCGGTATGCCCTTCAATGATGATTTCACCCACAAAATCCAGGTATTCCGGTCGGGTGAGCACGCTCAGATATACCGGAAGGAAGCGGGAGAGAAGATCATAGCCCGAATCTTTGATTTTGCTGGAGTTGGTATCAAAGAATACGGCGCTGTCCAACACGATATCGCCGGTGGCGGCATCCACAGTGGCGCGTAGATTGGCCGCGGTAAGGGCCAGGCTCAGATCCTGAATAATCTGGGTGCGCACGCCGATCAAATCATCGATCCGCTGCTGCTGGGTGAGCATTTCGGCCTTCTGGGATTCCAGCACCGTCTGCATAGCGGCCAGTATATCCGCCTGCTCAGCCAACTGCAATTGCAAAAGGGCCTGCTCTTCCTCCTTGGTAAGCAGCGCCGACTGGGCGGCCTTGAGATCGCTTTCCTGCTGATCCAATTGAATCTGAATGGCGGCCAATTCTTCCTGCTTGCCCATCAAGGTCACATTGGCGGCTTCCAATTCTTCTTCCCGCTGCACCAGGGTGATGGTGGCACGATCCAATTCCGCCTTTTGCTCATTGAGCTGCAGGGTTTTGATTTCCAGCATGCTATAATACTGATACACGCTGTATACCACTGCCAATACGAACACCAGCAGCAGCGACGCCATCATATCAGAATAAGAAATCCAGTGGGATCCGCTGTCGCCCCCGGTGGGACCGCGGCGATTTCTTTTGCGGGCGGGCATATCAGGCTTCCTCCCCGGTTTGTTCCTTCAAGGCCTTTTCCATATCCGTTACGGCCCGCTGCAGCCGGGAAATGGCCTGGATGCAGCCCTCGGTTTCCTTTTGGTAGCGCAGGGCCTGATCGGGGGAAAGGGCAGACAGGGCGCGAAGATCGCTGAGCTTTTCATTCAGTGCATTCAGCACGCTATGGATATTTTCATCAAACATGGCAAGGGAACGGGCAAATCCGCCGGAAAGATGATCCACGAAGGCAGCATAGGAATCGGCCAGACGCTGGCTGCTTTCATCCATTTTTGCAGTCATATTGCCGGATACCTGCAAAGCGCCATCAGCCTGGGTTTGCACCGCTTCCATCACCCGGGAGCTCCAGGCGGCGTAATCCTGCATGGAGGTTTTCAATTGGCTTTGGGCATTCTTTAAGCTATCCATAAAATCGGTTTGCTCCTGGGAGGCGGTGATCATCCCGGAAAGCACCTGAGAACCATGGGTGATAAAGGCATCGGCGGATTGCTGAGCTTGCTCAATGGTGCCGATATAGCTTTCAAAGCGCTCCATCACCCGCCGGGTGGTGGATTGCACATCCTGCATGCCGGAAAGAATTTGATCGGCGGCGGCCATGGTGCGCTCCATAGATTCAAAGGAGATGGTTTGCGCCTGGTTCACGGCAGACAAGGTCTGGCCCAGCTGGATAAACTGGTTTCCCAGGTTTCTGTTCATCTGTGCCATAAACTGATTGGCAATATTGGCCACGCCGTCAATCTGTGCCTGGGTTTGGCCCAGAATAAAGCTGTTCATGCTTTGGGCTACGGGCATCAGGGTTTTTTCCACAGAGGCGACAATTCCATCGCTGACCCGAGTGCTCATTTCGGTGGACATATGGCGAAGCAGGGCGGCCCGATCCTCCTGCTGGCAGATCATGAGCACATTATCTTCCAGGGGTTTTTGCATTACCAGATCGGAAAAGGCGTCGTTGAATTCATCGATGGCCCGGGTGGCGCTGCCGTGGGCCATGCGGCTGAGCACATTGAATACCAGTGAACAGCTAATGCCCACCAGGGAGGTGGCAAAGGCAAAGGTCATGCCGCCAATCATTTGGGGGATGCTTTCCATGGTCTTGGCAGCATCGCTTACATCCAGGCCGCCAAGGCCCCGCATCAGGCCGATAAAGGTGCCCAAAATACCCAGGCTGGTGAGCAGGCTGGGGGTTACTTCGGCTAATTGCATGTGGCCCACAGAATAGATGACGGTATCATCGTTCACATAGTCTTCCACATTGCAGTTAAGCCCTCGGGCATCCAATTGCTCGGCATTGACCAGAAAACGCCGCCAGGAGCCCTGCATTTCTTTGCCCAGAAACATCACATCCTGCCAAACAGGGCGGCCTTCGCCGGTAGAAGTTTCCAGGAGACGAATGGCCCGGCGCAGCCGATGGGCTGCCCGGCGCACAGGAATTACGCATTTAAAAATGCCGATGAGCGCCACAAGACTGATGGCAATGTAAATTAAAAAATCAGCAAGATTGGCAGAGATATTTTCCAGAATTTCTGGCAATTCTCCCACTCCTTTCATCTTAGAGGATATGATGCTATATATTGTAATGGATTTCACTAAAAAATGCAATGGAATTGTAATAATATATGCTGTAAATTTATGATCGAAAACAGAAAGAATGCAGGCGCAAGATGCATAATATGATAAGATAAAGGAAATAGAAGAAAGAAGGGAGAAAATACAAAGATGAACCCACCCATGCGGCGGATCAATCAGAAATTATCTGTGGAAGAAACGGAAAAAATCCTGAACAGAGCCACGTCCGGCGTGCTGGCGCTGTCGGGAGAAGAGAATCATCCCTATGCGGTGCCGCTTAGTTTCGCTTATGAAAAAAATACCGTGTATTTTCACTGCGCACCGGTGGGGCATAAACTGAATTTAATTCGGGAAAATTCTTATGCATCCTTTTGCGTGATTGCCGAGGATTGCGTGCAGCCGGCCACCTTTACCACCCACTACCGCAGCGTTATCGCCTTTGGTAGGGCCAGGATCGTGGAGGAAAAGGAAGAAAAGCTGAGAGCCCTTCATTTGCTGATTGAGAAATATGCCAATGGCATACCCGGCGCCCAGCAGGAGATTGACGGCGCATTTCATCGGGTGACGGTGGTGGCTATGGACGTGGATGAAATGACCGGCAAGGAAGCAAGGGAATTGATGGAGGAAAGAAATAAAAAGAAGCCTTGATCGGACTTTGAGCCGGTCAAGGCTTTTGCGTTGCGGGAGAATTATTCTTCCACTGCCGCTTTTCTTTGATTGATTTCCTTCAGCGGCCCCAGAGGTACCTTGGGCTTACGGGTTTCATAGGTGAAAAATCCATTCTGCTCCTGGTCGATATCGGTGAGCTGGGTGTAGCAAAAGCCGCAGATTCGAGGATTATCCAGCATCACATCCACCCAATTTTTGTAGGCTTCATAAAATTCTTCCGGCGTCCACACATTGCGATGGCACCAGGGGGTTAACCGGCCTTCGGCGAAACCGTTATGGGCCAGTTGATAGCCGATGCCACCAAATTCCGATACCATCAATGGCTCGCCTTTCCAGGTCTGGCGGGCGCTGTGCTTTTCTCGGAGCGTTCCCTGGTCGGCTGCTTCCTTATAGCGTGCCTTGAATACTTCGTGATCCTGCTCGTAATCATGCACATCAAAAATATCGGTGATCACGTGATACAGCCCGCTGGTGTCCACACAGGGCCGGGAGGGATCCAGGCGCTTGGTTTCTTCATAGGCTTTACGGACGAACAGCGGATCGGCGCGTTTTTTTAGGGGTCCAAAGTCCCAGGTTTCATTGATGGGGCACCATATCACCACGGAGGGGTGATTGTAGTCCCGCTCCATAGAATTGAGCCAGGGAGAAATAAATTCCGGGAAGGTGGCCATATCAGAATAATCCATACCGGAATTGGCCGTTTCACGCCATACCAGATAGCCCATTTTATCGGCATGGTAGAGGAAACGGGGCTCAAACACTTTCTGATGCAGCCGGGCGCCGTTAAAGCCTGCCGCCATGGCGATTTCAATATCATTTAAAAGGGCCTGGTCTTTAGGAGCGGTCCAGATCCCATCGTGATAGAAGCCCTGATCCAGCACCAGACGCTGAAATACGCTTTTCCCATTCAAATAGAATTTTCCGTCCCGCATTTCCACATGACGCATGCCGAAATAGGATTTTACTTCGTCCTGGCCAAACCGGAATACGATATCATACAGCTTTCCCTGGCCCACATCCCAAAGATGGGTTTCGGAAAGGGCGATTTCCATATGGGCCGTGATGCTTTGGTTCTTTTTAAGCGCTTCGCCAACCTTTTTGCCTTCGTAGTATACTTCGGCGCTCAGATCGTCCCGGCCGGAGAGGGTGGCGGAAACGGAAAGGGTGGCGTTTTCAATGTCGGTATCCATCCGAACGGCTTTGATATGATTTTCCGGCACGATTTCATACCACACCGTCTGCCAGATGCCGGTGGTGCGGGTGTAACGGCATACGGAGGAAAGATAGGTCTGGGCCTGCTTGCCGTTTGGCTGCACGGCGCGGGTATCATCAAAGCAGCAGACGGTGATATCATTTTCCCCATCCTGAATCAGCCCGGTAATATCGTAGGAAAAAGGCGTTTGCCCGCCAATGTGGGGCGTACCCGCCTGATGGGCGTTGATCCACACGGTGGTTTTATAATCTGCAGCACCAAAATGCAGAATGAGCCGCTTTCCCTGCAAAGAAGAAAGATCAAAATTCACTTTGCGTTTATACCATACCTGGAGCATGAAATCCTTATTTCCGATGCCGGATAAATCGGATTCCGGGCAGAAGGGAACAATGATTTTCTGATCCAGTTCCTTCGCTGCGGGCAAGCCGCGCTCCAGGCCGCTCATGCCATGATCAATGGAAAATTGCCATTCGCCGTTTAGGTTACACCACGTTTTTCTTTCCCATTGGGGTTCTGGATGCTCGGGACGGGGAAGCGACATCGCAACAGACATATGACAAACCCTCTTTCTATTTGGCTTTAGACAGGCTTATTATAGTTTAATCTCAAATTTCTGTCAAGATTTCGTCCGGGATGGCTCTGCCATGGATTGACAGAAAAATGCAGGTGCGATATGATAGAAAATAAGAAATTATCTGTTTTTAAGGAGGAACCTATGCGCCTGACTGCTTTTCTCGTGGCTGTGACTTTGCTTTTTTCTTGTGGCATTGCGCTTGGAGAAGAAGTGGCTCCCGCAGAGATTTTTGAAGCGCCCATTCAGATTACCGTTACCTTTACCGGCGATTGCACCTTGGGCAATACTCCTCTGGAAAGGGAGAGGGAATCCGGATTTGAAAGCTTCATCGAAAAAAACGGTTTGGAATATCCTTTTGCCAATGTGAAGCACATTTTTGAGCAGGATGATTTGACCGTTGTGAACCTGGAAGGCACATTTTATGATTATGAAGCCAACCGGGCGGACAAAACCTATACTTTCCGCGCACCCACCTCTTATGCAGATATCCTTACCCTTTCCAGCATCGAAGCGGTTTCCATTGGCAATAATCATGCCCTGGATTATGGGGTGGTGGGGCAGGATGCCACCATTGAGGCCCTGGAAAGCCGGGGAATTCACTGGTTTGGCACCAATGAATATGCCAATGGCACCTATATTTTTGAAAAAGAGGGCGTGAAAATCGGCTTTGTAGCTGCGTATATTTCCTGGTGGTGGGGGAAGGGCAATTCCGCCATTATCAAGCAATGCTTTGCCGATTTGGAAGCGGCCGGATGCGAAGTGATCGTGGCTTGCATCCACGGCGGTGTGGAATATGATAAACGCCATGATTTAAACCAGGAAAAAATGGCCAATGCCTTTATCCGTTACGGGGCGGATATCGTGATCGGCCATCATCCCCACACCATTCAGGGCCTTCGGGTGGAAAACGGCATTTCCACCTTCTGGAGCCTGGGGAATTTCTCCTTTGGCGGCAATTCCCAACTGCGCACCCTGAATACTTTTATGGCTCAAATTACCTTTTCCTTTGATGAAAACGGAAAATACCTGGGCCACCAGATCAATCTGATCCCTGCCCATGTATCCGGTACGGAGGAATACAATAATTATCAGCCCATTCTGGTGCACGGGGAAGAAGCGGAGGATGTGATCGCCGCCATTCAATATGACGTGAAGCGCTTAAAGCTCAAGCCCTATATTGAAAATGTGGGTGCCATCCAGGAATTTGTGCCTGCGCCTGCTAAATAAAGGTACTGATTATTCGCGTTTTGCAGGGGGCATACCCTTGCCAAAAAGAGGGGAAAGCGGTATAATATCCCTTATATCATCGGTATTTTCAAGGGGGACAGAAGATGATTAACGCACAGGAATTTATCAAAGCGCTGAAGCTGCAGGTAATCAGCCCCTCCTCCCGGAAGTCTTGGGATATAAAGACGGCGGAGCTTAACCGTCCTGGGCTGCAGTTTGTGGGCTTTTATGAGCATTTTGCCTTTGAACGGCCTCAGGTAGTGGGGCTGACGGAAATGGCTTATCTGGAATCGCTGCCCGATGAAGTGCGTAGAGAGCGCCTGGAGGCCTATTTTTCCTATCCCATTCCCTGTGTGATTTTTTGCAGGGGTATGACGCCCATGGCGGATGTAATGGAAATCGCGGCGGCCCATGATGTGGCACTGCTGAGCACCGAGCTGGTAACCACCAAGCTTTATGCTCAGGCGATGAATTATCTGAACCGCTGCCTGGCACCCCGGGCTACCATTCATGCTGTGCTGATGGATGTATACGGTGTAGGCGTGCTGATCACCGGTGAAAGCGGCGTGGGCAAGAGCGAAGCGGCTCTGGAGCTGGTGAAGCGCGGGCATCAATTGGTTGCGGACGATGTGGTGGACGTGTGCAAGGTGACGGACAATCGCCTGGTGGGCGAATCCCCTGAAACGGTGCGTCACTTTATGGAAATTCGCGGTATCGGCATCATTGATATCAAAGCGATGTATGGCGTGGGTGCTGTGCTGATGAGCAAATCCCTGGATTTGGTCATCCATCTGGAACCCTGGAAGGATAAAAAAGCCTATGACCGGCTGGGCCTTTCGGAAGACTTTACCACCATCATGGATGTGCGGGTGCCCCAGCTGGTGCTGCCCGTGCGGCCTGGCAGGAATTTGGCTGTGGTCATTGAGGTGGCTGCCCGGAATTTTTCCCTCAAGCACATGGGCTATTCTGCGGCCAAGGAATTGGACCGCCGGCTCAATGAAATGATGAATGCCAGCAAGAAAGCGCTGGAAGAATAAATTGCGATGAAATTGGAGGATGAACATATGGTATACATCGGTATCGATCTGGGCGGCACCAATATTGCCGTGGGCGTAGTCAGCGAAGCGGGCTCCATTCTGGCGGAAGCTTCCACCAAAACCCTCTATCAACGCCCCTATCAGGAAATTGTGAAGGATATGGCGGATTGCGCCATGAAGGCCTTGGCCAAGGCGAATCTTACTGTGGATGATGTAAAGAGCATTGGCATTGGTATCCCCGGCGTGGCTAATCAGGAAACCGGGATGGTAATTTTCTGCACCAACCTGGGCTGGGCGGATATTCCTCTTCGGGATGAATTGCAAAAGTATATCAACAAGCCCGTATTCATTGATAACGACGCCAATGTGGCTGGCCTGGCGGAAAGCTATGCGGGCGTGAGCGCGGGCTGCAAGAGCAGCGTATTTATTACGCTGGGCACCGGCGTGGGCGGCGGCATCATCATTGATGGCAAAACCTGGACGGGTGCCCATAGCCGTGCAGGAGAAATGGGCCATCTGAATCTGGTGGTGGATGGCATTCCCTGCACCTGCGGCAATAACGGCTGTGTGGAGCGCTATTGCTCCGCTACTGCTCTGATCCATATGGGCAAGCAGGCCTGCCTGGGCTATCCGGATTGCGATATTATGAAGCGTGCGAGCGGCGATCCTGAAAAGATCAATGCCAAGATTGTGATCGATTCCGCTAAGGCGGGGGATCCTGTGGCTGTGCGCATTTTTGCGGAATATACCCGCTACCTCGCCCTCTTTATCAACACCATCACCTCCTTCTTCGATCCCGATATGATCGTGCTGGGTGGCGGCGTGAGCCACGCGGGCGAATTTTTGCTCAATGCGATTCGGGAGCAGCTGCCCCGGTATCTGATGTTCAAGGCGTTGCCCGCACCTAAGCTGGAATTGGCGCAGCTGGGCAATGAAGCCGGTATTATCGGCGCAGCCATGCTGGGCAAGACTATCTGATTTTTGAGTATACGTATTATTTGGAGGAATCAGCCATGGAATATCTGATCAGGAAGCTTTTCCGGGAAACCCCGGCGGACGGCACTCAGGTGACCGTATCCGGCTGGGTGCGCACGCTGCGTGACAGCAAGGCATTTGCCTTTATTGAACTCAATGACGGCACGTTCTTTAAGAATGTGCAGGTGGTGTGCGAGGAAAACCTGGAAAACTTTAAGGAAGTAACCAAGATCACCTTGGGCAGCGCCATCACCGTGACCGGCATTCTCACCCTCACCCCCGAAATGAAGCAGCCCTTTGAAATCAAGGCCCAGAGCGTGGAAGTGGTGGGCATGAGCGCACCGGATTATCCTCTGCAGAAAAAGCGCCATTCCTTTGAATTTTTGCGCACCCAGGCCCATCTTCGGCCCCGCACCAACACCTTTTCTGCCGTTTTCCGCATCCGTTCTCTGGCTGCTCAGGCGATCCATGCCTTCTTTGCCAGTCGCAGCTTCGTCTATGTGCACACGCCTTTGATCACTGCCAGCGACTGCGAGGGCGCGGGGGAAATGTTCCGGGTAACTACTCTGGATCTGAACAACCTGCCCAAGGATGATAAGGGCAACATTAAGGAAAGCGAAGATTTCTTTGGCAAGCCCGCCAACCTCACCGTGTCCGGTCAGCTCAATGGCGAATGCTACGCCCAGGCTTTCCGCAATATTTACACCTTTGGCCCCACCTTCCGCGCTGAAAAATCCTATACAGCTCGCCATGCGGCCGAATTTTGGATGATCGAGCCGGAAATTGCTTTTGCCGATCTGGAAGACGATATGGAACTGGCCGAGGATATGCTCAAGTACGTTATCGCCGATGTGCTGGAAAAGGCCCCCGAAGAAATGGCCTTCCTCAATCAGTTTGTGGATAAGGGCTTGGTGGAACGGCTCACCCATGTGGTGAACAGCAAGTTTGCCCGGGTGTCCTACACCGATGCCATTGATATTCTGGAAAAGGCGGATAAGGAATTTGAATACAAGGTGCATTGGGGCATGGATATCCAGACCGAGCATGAGCGCTATCTGGCGGAAGTGCATTTCGGCTGCCCCGTGTGCGTGTACAATTATCCCAAGGATATCAAGGCCTTCTACATGCGTCAGAACGAAGACGGCAAGACCGTGGCGGCTGTGGACGTGCTGGTGCCCGGCATCGGCGAATTGATCGGCGGCAGTCAGCGCGAAGAGCGCCTGGATGTGCTTGAAAAGCGCATTGAAGAATTGGGCCTGGAAAAGGAAGCCTATTGGTGGTACCTGGAATTGCGCAAGTACGGCACCACGCCCCATGCCGGCTTTGGCCTTGGCTTTGAGCGCCTGATCATGTATTTGACGGGCATTTCCAACATCCGCGATGTGCTTCCCTTCCCCCGCACCACCGGCAGCGCGGATTTCTAAGAAACAAGATAGGATTTTTGCGAGAGAGATGCTTTGGATTGAAAGCCTCTCTCTTTTTTTGCAAGTGTGTAGGATAACAATATGTGGGCCTGGGTTTTCTACTTCTATCGATATCCGAGTAAGGAGAAGGTAATGCGCGGGTCTTTTTGTGTGCCCAGAGTATATTCAGGAGAAAAGGAAGAGCGGAAATAATTTTCATAAATGTAAATATCATCTGTTTGAAAGACAAAAATACGCGTGGTATCTAAAGCACGAAAGTGATCAATTGTGAAAAGCGATGCATCAATTCTATTGACAGGAAACATTAATTTGTCAAATGGAACATTTTTTAACCAGTGAGAGCGCACAGCTTTTGCAATGTTTATCGCGCTTCCTACATACAGTTGACAATAATGATCGAGAATCACCAAATAATAACCGGGAATATGAAGAAAAGCATTCAAATCACGTACCGACAGAAAAAAGGGATTATTATGGATAAAATGATGAAGCTCTTCTTCAAATGCTTCCTGGTGCAAAGATGCATAGTAACGCATATTTAGATCAAAATTATGCAAGCATTTTTTTCGATGTTGTTCACACCATTTATCGGTATAAAATTGCTGTGATTTATCAGTGTATATGTCATCCGATACGCAACGATGTTTCCCGTAAGTGTTCTTACAGTTTGGAATAGCGTAGCGGTCTTTTGAAAGGCTCAATCCATATTTGCCTTCCAAAACAGTGATTCCAAAATGTTTCATGCTTGCACCTCCTTTTTTATATAATAACCTGAAATAGGTTAAAAATCAATAATCTGAAACAGATTAACATATACTGTTCCGGGTGATTGATATGGCATATAAACGGATTCGCGACTTGCGAGAGGATCATGATTGGAGCCAGACTGTGCTGGCGGAAAAATTGGGCATGTCACAGACGGGCTATTCCAAATATGAAACCGGGGAAAATGATATCCCCACTCAAATCCTGATTCAGTTATCAAGGCTCTATGATACCAGCATTGATTATCTATTAGGAGAAACTGATCAGCCAAAACGCTATCCTAAATAAAACATCAGCAGCTGCTGATGTTTTTATTTTTTGCACTTCTTTTTTTCTGCGTCATAGGATGGGGATGAAGGCTGGCAAAAATGGCCTGCCCCATCCCAGTGGAATCGCGCTTAAGGCGCAAATTGTAAGGAGGCGCAGATATGTCTTTCTATTCTTACAAAAACGCCAACCCTGCCTGCTGCCCCGGCACTGTGGCCGGAAACGTGCTGGATGGCCTTGATGAAAAGATTTGCATTCAGGTGCAGCGGGTGTATGACAGCTGCCTGCAGCAGGAGCAGCTCACCAACGTGGACGTAACCATCACCAGCTATGCCCAGGTGGTGAACACCTGCTGCTGCAATTCTTCCGCCTGCTGCGGCAACGAAACGGAAACCGTTCCGCCTACATCCGCTCCTGTTCCTCCCATTACCTTTGAATCCTGCCGCTCCAGCACCATGGATGTGGATATCAGCAATCTTTCGGTGGAACGCCTGTGTGACCGGCCCTGCTTTGCCCGGGTGCGGGGCTCCCTGCAGATTCCCATTGATATCCTGTTCACCGATAGCCGCTGCATTGAGTATATCGGCAAGGGCGTGGTGACGGTGAGCAAGGATGTGCTCCTGGCGGTGCCTGATGAATCCATCGTGCCCTTTACCCTGGAAGGCATGGCCAGCGCGGTATGTGTGGCCGGCTCTTATCGAGGGGATAACACCTTTAGGCTCACCGTATGCGTTACCATCGTGTTAAAAGTATTGGCCAAGGTGGAAATTCTGGTGCCCAGCTATGGCTTCTGTCCCATCCCGCCCTGCGAAGAATTTGCTGATAGCGTGTGCGATGAATTCTTCTCTCTGCCTCTTTTCCCGCCTGCCAATCTTTGCGACGAGGACAGCATTGCCAATATGCAATCCAATAACCGCTGCAATTGCGGCTGCGGCTGCTGCCAGCAAAATATTGCCAATCGAAGCGGCACCTGACACACGCAAGATGTTCTTGGGGCGCGAAAGCGCCCCTTTTTTATGCGCCGGATGCACAAAACAATGTGCCCTCCATCCTGCGGCAAAGTGACGAAAAACATGGATCCATTAGCGGGAAAAAAGAAAATATGATAAAATAAGCCCATCTCAAAAGGAGGGAAACCCATGAAACGGATCGAGAATGCCTGCCTGGAGCAGACACTGCTTTTTTCTGTGCATGAGCATATCAGCCTGGAAGCGGACAGGGAAGCCAATCATCAGGAATATGCCCAGTATAAGCGGCAGATGGATCAGAAGCGCATGAAATATCAGGTGCTGGCAGAGGAAGAAAATGCGGATGGAAGCCTGCTTGTGAAGGTGCGCCGGCAATATAATACCTATCCCTGCGACCAGTATATCAAATAAAAGGAGCGGCAAAGTATGGATTTGTGCGGCGTGAAGGTGAAGCACGCATGCTTTGGCCAGGGGACAATCGCTTCCTTGGAAAATGGCCGTGTGCGGGTGCTGTTTGATACCGCTTGCGGGGAAAAGCTGTTTGTATATCCCGATGTGTTCAAAGGCTTTCTGACTGCTTTGGATGAGGGGGCTAATGCGCAAATCATTCAGGATCTTGCAGCTAAAAACGAAGCAGAAAAACGATCTGCTGCCCAGCGGATGGAAAGGATGCAGGCATTCCGGGAGCAGGTGGCGGCAGAAAAAACGGCAAGCCGCAGCGTTCGAAGCAAATTGACGGCGGCCAAAAAATGAAAGCAAAATAAAAAAACAGGCTGGATAATATTATCCAGCCTGTTTTCTTATTATGAGATCATGGATGCGGCAAGGGATTCCATATCATATTCCCCGGGCTGCTGCCAAACGATAAAATCGGCGGCTCGCAGAGCGCCCCGGGCGAAAATGGAGCGATCCTGGGCAGAATGGGCGAGCAGCAGGGATTCGCTGGGGCCATAAAAGCCCACTTCGTGTTCCCCGGGCACTGTGCCGCCCCGAACGGCATGGATGCCGATTTCCTGCTTCTCCCGTTTCTGGGTGCGGGTGTGGCGTCCATGAATGGGCTGGGATGCTTCGTTCTTTACGGCATCATAGAGCATCAGCGCTGTGCCGCTGGGGGCGTCCGCCTTTTGATTATGGTGCTTTTCCACGATTTCAATATCGAATTCAGGTAGAAGGCGCGCAGCCTTAGCGGAAAGGGCCTTGAGCACATACACACCCAGGCTTAAATTGGCGCTTCTGAAAATGGGAATTTCCTTTGCAGCTTCCCGAATCATGGCCAATTCTTGCGCCTGATAGCCCGTGGCTGCCAGCACCAGGGGCAGATGATGGGCGCGGGCATAGGCAAGCAGGGCGGGCAGCCCTTCTGGCCGGGTAAAATCGATGATCACCTGCGCATCCTCTTTTACCCAATCAAAGGAAGGATACAGGGGAAAATTGGCGCTTTGTTGGCATTGCACATCCACTCCGGCCACGATCACGGCGTTTGCTTCTTCTGTGCAGGCGGCCACCTGGCGTCCCATGCGTCCACAAGCACCGGACAGCAAAATCTTTAGCATAGCAATCCTGCTTTCTTCATTTCTTCCCGAAGCTTATCTTCATTGGATTTGGAGAGGGGAACCAGCGGCAGCCGAAGCTGATTTTCACAAAGGCCCATCATGGCGGCGCCGGCTTTCACAGGGATGGGGTTCACCTCGGCAAACAACGCATTGATCAGTGGCAGGGCCTTAAGATTCAGCGCGGCGGCTTCATCCAGGGGGAGATGGGTCATATCCCGCATGAGCCGGGGCGCAATATTGGCAGCCACCGAAATGGTGCCCTTGCCGCCCATGGTCCGGAAGGGAGCGGTCAATTCATCATTGCCGGAATAGAAGGCAATCTGATCGCCGCATAGCCGCATCATCTCCATGGCCTGAGCCATATTGCCGGAGGCTTCTTTCATGGCAATGATCATTTCGTGATGGGATAATGCTGCCAACGTTTCCGGCTGCATATTCAGCCCGGTGCGGGAGGGCACATTATAAAGAATGATGGGCAGCGCGCCATCCTCCGCAATGGCGGTATAGTGGGCGATCAGGCCCGTCTGGGTGGTTTTATTGTAGTAGGGCGTTACGCAGAGCTGGGCATCGGCCCCCAGGGCCTTGGCCCGGCGGGCTTTATGGATAATTTCAGCAGTATGATTTCCGCCCGTTCCTGCGATTACAGGCACCCGGCGGTTCACTCGCTGAATCACATGGGAAATTACGCTTTCCCATTCCTGCTCCGTCATGGTGGAGGGTTCGCCCGTGGTGCCGCAGGCAACGATGGCGTCGGTGCCATTTTCCAATTGGAAATCCACCAAGCGATTTAATGCTTCATAATCAATTTGCTCATTGTGAAAAGGCGTGATCAGCGCCACGGCGCAGCCTTCAAAAAGCAGCATGGATTACTCCTTTCTCTGGATATATCCCTGAGCGCAGAGAAGCTCGGCGGAAAGCACGCCGCCGCCGGCAGCGCCGCGCAGGGTATTGTGAGAGAGACACACAAACTTGTAATCAAAAAGGGAATCTTCCCGCAGCCGTCCTACGGTGACGCCCATGCCCTTTTCAAAATCCCGATCCAGCCGGGACTGGGGGCGGTCAGGCTCATCCATGTATTTAATAAAGGGCGTGGGGGCGCTGGGCAAGGCCAAGGCTTGGGCTACGGTGCGCCAATTCTTCCAGCGCTCCAGAATTTCAGGAATTTCGGGCTTGCGATCAAAGGAAACGCTCACGGCCGCCATATGGCCATCTGATACCGGCACCCGCAGGCACTGGGCGCTGATGATGGGAGCGGAGGCCAGATCAATGGCATTGCCATCGGCATTCAATTCACCCCAGATTTTCAGCGGCTCCTTTTCGCTTTTTTCTTCTTCTCCGCCAATGTAGGGGATCACGTTATCCAGAATTTCGGGCCAACGGTCAAAGGTTTTTCCTGCGCCGCTGATGGCCTGATAGGTGCACACGCTCACGGCCTTGAGGCCAAAATCCCGAAGGGGAGTAAGGGCGGGAACGTAGCTCTGGATGGAGCAGTTGGGCTTTACGGCGATAAAGCCTCGCTCCGTGCCCAGTCGCTTGCGCTGAGCGGCGATGATGGGCGCGTGGCCCGCATTGATTTCCGGAATCAGCATGGGCACGTCCGCTACCAATCGGCAGGCGCTGTTGTTGCTCACCACAGGGGTTTCGGCCTTGGCATAGCTTTCTTCCAATTCGCGGGTGGCGGCCTTATCCATGGCAACGGCGCAGAATACAAAGTCGCAAAGCGCAGATACAGCCTTCACATCCGCAGCATCCATCACGGGCATGGAAAGCACCTTTTCCGGGATGGGCCAGGAAAAAGCCCAGCGGCCGGCCACGGCTTCCTTATAGGTTTTTCCTGCGCTGCGGCCGCTTGCGGCCAGGGCGGTGATTTCAAACCAGGGATGATTTTCCAGCAGCGTCACAAACCGCTGGCCCACCATGCCGGTGGCTCCGATAATGCCTACGCGATATTTTTTCATTGCTTTGATCCTCCATCTGTCTTATGATATGCGAATTTTTAAAAAAGAAACCACAGATTTAAAAATGTACTCTCCGGCGCACTTCTTCCCGCACTGCCCGATTAGCATTGACGAAGAAAAGGAGTAGCGCGGCAAAGAGAAGGGGGGCAGCCACGAAGGGAGACCAGGTAAATTTCATGGAGCCGTACACGGCTGCATCGCACAGAATTTCGATCCCCAGGCATTCAATGGCCATGCCGCACATGGATGCGGCCAGCAAGGTGAACTTGTTGAGAAGCTTCAGCCTATACAGCAGGAATGTGAGAAAGGCGAGCGCCAGGGCCAGCCCAAGAGACGGCAGCACAATGGGGAAAAACCAACCGCCGGACTGCGTGATTATTTCCACGCCGAATAGGTATATTGCCAGGGTGAAAAAGCCGGTGAGCAGGGAAAGGGGCAGGCGAAAGCGGCTGAGCAGGAGCGGCACGGCGATATCAATAAATAAAAGAATCAGCACGCCCCCTGGATAGATGCTCCAGGTGAGCCCATTGCCAAGCAATAGATCAATCATCAGGCAAAGAAGCCCTGGCACCAACAGCAGCACCGTAGAAAGCCCCAGGAAAAAACGCTTGCTGCGCTTGATTTCTTGAGCCGGGAGCCGCACGGGATAGGGGCGGGCGGCATTTTCCTGACGTGGTTCCTGAGGATCAATCACCACCGTGGAGCAAAGGGGGCATCTTTTTTCGCTTTCATGCAGCTTCACTCCGCAATGCACACAGTAAGCCATCGCTATTCCTCCTTGTTGCTTTCTACGGTAATTTCCACGCCTTTTTCTACCAGGAAGCGGAGCATTTCCCGGGGCAGTGTGCTTTCTCGGATGTTGCTGGAAAAGACAAGCCGAAGTTCATTGCCGGTGGACAGGCAGGCACAATTGCAAAGGGGAAGCGCCGGGGAACCCAATTGAAATTCAAAGCGGCGGATCAATTCTTCTGCGCCGGTGGGCCTTTTTACAGGGCCCAGGTTGGTCAGGGTGGAGGTGAAGGCCCGGTCGCCGGTGCGGCGAAACACGCTGCCAATCACAAGATTCTTAATAAACAGAGGAGCGAGGCGAATGAGAAGATATTTTTCATCCGCCACATTGGTGGCGATGGTGGCGCAAAGGAGCTTGGGGTTTAAATGATACCGCATAAAGGCATGCACGTCTCTGACGATTTCTTCAAAAGTATAATCCCCGAGCCTTGGATCGATAAAGGGGTTGATAAAGGAGGAAAAATTGCGCAGGGTAGGGGTGTCATAGAAATTGCGCATGTTGACCGGCACCGAAACCCGGATGGGAAGGCGACCCTTGCCGGGGCTTTTTTCTTGCTCCGTGTAGGCAGTAAACAGGATCACGCCGGTTAAATATTCCGTCAGCGTAACGCCAAGCGCACGCGCCTTTTCCAGCAATTGATCACAAGGAATGGACGCGGCGATGGTATGCAGGGTGTGGGGGATTTCGGGGGTAGCGGGGAAATGATACGCCCGGCTTTCCCTGCGTACCCTTCGTACCCGGGGCAGGGGCATGTGCATGAAGGCGTCCTGCATTTCCTTTGGATCCGGGGAATCGGATGGATGAAGGGCCCCCTGATCAAATTTTACGTCATAGCCCCGCAGCCTGAGGTATTGGGTGGCCAGGGTTTTGATAAACACCAGGCCGCCGGAGCCATCGGTGAGGGAATGAAAAAATTCGGCTGAGATTCGCTTCTGATAGAAAAAAATTCGGAGTAGGTAACCATGATCCTGGGCATAGGAAAAGGGCATGCAGGGATGCCCCTGATCCGGGCGAACGGAGAGCGGCGCGTGAATTTCCTCCAGGTAATACCAGAAGAGCCCTGTTTTCATCCGCACTTTTAGCGCTGGGAAGCGGGGAAGCACCAGATCGGCTGCCTGCTGGAGAATCGCGGGATCGATAAACTCGCTCAATTCAACCGATACCCGGAAGATGCTGCTCCAGCGAGAGGTGGCCACGGCAGGATACAGCTTGGCTGCATTATCCAACCTGAACCAGCGCTTGTTTTTGTTCATGATTTCCTCCCGTCGGCCGGAAAAGATTCCAAAGAATTACCCATTTTATTAATCACAATGTTCGCCGCCTATCCCTTCGGGAGTCGGCGAGACGGTCAAGCGCCCTCCGGGCCGGTTCCCTCATTATTATACCATGCTTTTTCCCCGCCCACAAGCAAGGAAGCAAAAAACAGTAGGAAAACATTGCAAAGGGGGTGCTTTTTTGATATAATAAATCCGGCGAAAAACAAATATTTATTTTGAAAATAAAATTATAAGGAAGGAAGATTGAATATGAGCCTGAATCCCCAGATTTTGCACAAGAAATTGATGGCGGAAGCCCCTTTTGCCATGCGTTATCAGGAAAATGAAAACCTGGAAGCATGGCAGGAAAAAGCCAGAGAACGGCTGGGAAAACTGTTGGGCTATCCTCATCTGATGATGCCCGAAAATGATCATTTTACCGTGGAATATGTGGATGATGCGAATCCCGCCTACACCGATACCCGCATCCTTTTTGACAGTGAGCCGGAATGCACCGTGGCCTGCCATCTGTGGGTTCCCAAGGGCGTGGAGGGCAAGCTTCCTCTGGTAATTTGCCTGCAGGGCCATTCCAAGGGCATGCATATTTCCATGGGCAAGCCCATTTATGAAGGGGACGAGCAGAGCATTAACGGCGGTGACCGGGATTTTGCCCGTCAGATCGTGGCCCGTGGTCAGGCGGCTCTGGTTCTGGAACAGCGTGCCTTTGGTGAGCGGGGTGGCTCGGCAGAAGGCCCCGGCTGCTATCAGGTGGTGATGCAGGCGCTGCTGCTGGGACGCACGCTGATCGGCGAGCGCTGCTGGGATGTTTCCCGGGCTATCGATATGGTGGAAGCCCATTTCTCTCAGCAGATCGATATGAATAAGATTGCCCTGATGGGCAATTCCGGCGGCGGCACAGCCACCACTTATGCCGCTGCTATGGAGCCCAGAATCGCGGCGGCTATGCCCTCCTGCGCCTTCTGCGGCTTCAAGGCCTCCATTGGCGATCAGCGCCATTGCACCTGCAATTATGTGCCCGGCATCATAAATGATTTTGATATGGGCGATTTGGGCTCACTGATTGCTCCCCGGCCTCTGGTAGTGGTCAACGGCAAGGATGATAAGAGCTTCCCCCTGTGGGCCGCCAAGGAACAGGTGGAAATCACCCGGGTGGCTTACAAGGCTGCCGGTGCTGAGGATAAGCTCCGGCATGTGGTGGGCCAGGCAGGCCATCGTTTCTACGCGGCTGACAGCTGGCCGGTATTTGACGAAGTAACCGGATGGAGGAAATAAAATGAAGCTGCTGCTTTTGGGGGACATCTGCCCAACGGATGCAACCAAGCCGATCTTTGACGCCGGAAACTGCGAAGCGCTTATGGGCGATGCCTTGGTGAAAATGCGTAGCGCTGATGTGACGGTAGCCAATCTGGAATGTGCCTTGACGGATGGAGAAAACCGTATCCGCAAGTGTGGCCCCAATCTGAAGGGCAAGCCCGGCTATGCCAAGGTGATCAAGGCCTGTGGCGTAGACTATTGCGGGCTTAGCAACAATCATGTAATGGACTTTGGCATTCAGGGCTTCCGTGATACGGTGAAAGCCCTGGAAGACGCCGGCATTGCCCACTTTGGCTGGGGCGAAAATGATCAACTGTCCCGGGTGCCTTTCTTTATTGAAGGGGAAAAGAAAGTTGGGATCGTAGCGGTATGCGAGCATGAATACAGCTATGCCCTGCCCGATCAGATGGGAAGTAATCCCTTTGATCCTTTCGATACCATGGCGGATATTCAGGATGCCAAGGCGGCCTGCGATTATCTGGTGGTAATGTATCATGGAGGAAAGGAACAGTGCCAGTATCCTTCTCCACGCCTGCGGAAGGCTTGCCAGGCTATGGTGCGCGCAGGAGCCGACATTGTGCTCTGCCAGCACAGCCATTGTATTGGCTGCCTGGAAAAATATCAGGGCGGCGAAATCGTGTACGGCCAGGGGAATTTCAATTTTGTGAAATATATCAATCATCCCCATTGGCATTCCGGGCTGATGGTAGAAGTGGATCTGGCTGAGGATGCAAAAATTACGTATATTCCTGTGGTGGCCAATGAAAAGGGCATTGAGCTTGCTAAGGATCAGGAAAAGGAAGAAATCCTTAAGGACTTTATGGAAAGAAGCCGGATTCTTCTGGATGATCAGGCCTGGATGCAGGGATGGGAAGACTTCTGCCAGAGCAAGAAGGATGGCTATATAGGTAATGTGAAAAATGCCTATCAGAATATTCCAGCGGGCGATGAGTACGCTCAGGCCTTCCCGCATTATCTGGATTGCGAAGCCCATCTGGACGTATGGAAAACACTGTATCAGACCTGGCATCCCAGGAAGAAAACAGGAGCATAAGATGAAGCCTGTCGCTTTTCTCAAGCGGCAGGTTTTATTTAAAAAGGTTTCACGGTAAACATACGCCGGATGCAAAATTTGCCGGAAAATGAAACAAAAGCAGGCAGAAAACTGTTATATCAGTAGCGGGAAGAAAATTCTGAAAGGAGAGGGATTGCTGATGAAAAAAATACTACTGTGGATGCTGGTTTTCTGCCTTTTACCTGCGGTTTCTTTAGGAAGGGAAGAAAAAAAGGATTCCATTTCCCACCGCATGGCAGCCGGGGCGCATCATGCGCTGGCCATTCTTGCAAATGGGCGGGTAGCGGCGGCTGGGGAAAATGAGGATGGCCAATGTAATACGCAGGATTGGGCGGATATTGTGCAGGTGGCCGCAGGAGAGCAGCACAGCGTGGGTCTTAAAAAAGATGGAACGGTGATTGCTGCGGGCAGTAATGAATACGGCCAATGCGATGTGGAAAGCTGGCGGGATATTGTTTTCATTGCATGCGGCAATCATCATACAGTAGGACTTAAAAAGGACGGCACCGTGGTGGCCTGCGGCATCCGGGCGTATGGCATGGATGAGGATGAGCCTTCGGAAGATCCTTGCGCCGTGGAGGCATGGCAGAATGTGCGGCTGCTGGCGGCGGGAGGAAACACCACCTTTGCCGTGACCGGGGAAAAGAAAATGCTGACGGCCGGAGCGCGAAATCTGGATTACGCAGAAACAGATGACCTGGATGAAATGGACGCCGCGGAAACGCTTTCAGAAATCCCCCGGCAGATTGCAGTATCCGGCGATGATATCCTGCTCATACTGTACAATGATGGAACGCTGGATTACCACGGATTATCCGTGCGTCTATATCCTGATGAGTGGAGCTTGTGCAATGTGTGTAATCCTGGCATTGACAGTTGGGTGGACGGAAACCCGCACACGGCCACCATGTGGACGGAAATTGTGGAAATTTGCTGCAGTGACCGCTTTGTGATGGGCCTAAAAAAGGACGGCTCGGTGCTGGTAGCGGGGGATAAAGCATCGCCTGATTGCGGGGGCATGAATCTGTTTGCCCCGGAAGCATGGGAAAATATCGTTTCTCTGGCAGTGGGCAGGGATTTCGCCTTGGGCGTGGATCGGAATGGAAAGATGCACTATGCCTCCCAGCCGGATGGCCTGATGAGCGGGGTGAAGCATTGGAACGATATTCTGGAAATGACCGCTTTCGGGGATTTTGCTTTGGGAACGAAAGAGGATGGCAGCCTGATCGGCTGGAGCGCCTATGAGGAATTGGAATGGATGGGCGACAGCCGGATGGACAGCGCCGCCTGGAAGCAGATGAAAAAGCTGGTGATGGATGAAGATATGGTGGCCGGCATCGATCAGGAGGGCCGGATCTGCCTGGCGGGACAGCATCAGTTTAACGATAAGCAGTTGGAGGAAGCGTTTAGCCGGGGCAGGGCACAGGATATTGCCCTGAGCGGCAGGCGGGTGCTGATCCTGACGGAAGAGGGGGAAGCTTTCTTCCTGGGAGATGTATCGGGCGGATTGGATGTGAGTGGGCTTCAGGGCGCCGTTTCCATATGGCTGGATGAATATGCATTTGGCCTGATGCAGGATGGCCGCGTGAAAATCGCCGGGCTTCATAGCGCCCTGCTCACCTTCGGCGCCTGGAATCAGCAAGGGGATAATCCTTTTGCAGAGGCGGAAAGCTGGCAAAATATTGCGGCGCTGGCCCTGGGCGAAGATGTGCTGTATGGCCTGAAGGAGGATGGAACGCTTGTGATGGCGGGGCAGGCAGCATATGGCCAGGAAGAGGCGCTGCTTTGGGAAAATATCGTATCCATTTCTGCCAGCCCCTATCATATTGCAGGACTTAAAAAGGACGGCACTGTGACGGCTGCAGGATGGAATGAAACGCTGGAGGATGCATATTGGGGCGACCTGGGAACGAAGAATCAGTGTGAGGTTTCCCATTGGGAAAAGATAAAGCAGGTAATTGCCGTGACCGGGGCTACCATAGGGGTCTGTGAGGATGGCAGCGTTTTGCTGGCCGGTGCTGATTATGCCGATTGCTCCGCCTGCCTCCAATGGAAATTGTTTGAGGGAATCTATGAACGGCACGATGCGCCTCTTCTGAAAGAAAGCGAACGGCTTGCTGCTATTGCCCAAAGGAAAGCAGACAATGAAGCGGATACGGAAGTGCTGCTTCAATTCCTGCAACAAGATGGAGCAGGTACCCGGATGATTCGGGAAAAACATCCGGAATATGAAAAGGTGTATGCCCTGCATAACGGCATATCCATCTTCATGCAGGATGGGCGTTACGGGCTTGTGGACGAAGCGGGAGGAGAAATTGTGCCGCCCGTTTATTCCTGGATTGATCGGGCGTACGGTATCTCTGTTTTGTATGATGATGAAAGAGAAGGGCTGTGCTTTTTTGCAGAAAAGAGTCGGCTAATGCTTCCAGGGGTCTATGAAAAAGCAGGGGATTTGGCCGGGGAATACATCTTGGTTCATGATGGGAATGAAGAATGCTATTTGAGCAGAACGGGCGAAGTGATCACGAAGGAAGCGTATTGGGCGCTGGACGATCCTCCCTATGCAGCTGAAAATGTGGGGCTGCATCCCTTTGAAAAGAAATTGGATCGGGAATACGGCACAGTTTTTGGATATCAGGACGAACAGGGAAAAACAGTGATTGCGCCTATTTTCCATGAGGCGTTTGAATTTGAAGACGGGCTTGCCAGCGTGTTCCTTTGGGGCGAAAAATGCACCATTAACAGCCTGGGCGAGCTGGTTTGCGGATTGGAGGGGATAGAAGAGAGAATTCTCAATCCATAATGAAAAACGCGGCCTGTATTCTGCAGACCGCTCAGACTGTCAAAAAACCCCTGGGATGCGTCGAAGGGCCGCTGCCCTTCGACTGTAATCCGCAGCCGGCGACATGTGCGGCGGCGAGGAGCGGAAGTATTCCGCTTCCTATATCAATTTACGACCGC
>SVGW01000036.1 GCA_015056125.1 Clostridiales bacterium
CTCCTGCCTGCATCCGCCACAGGCGGCGGCAGGCTACGGCCCTCGCCGCCGCACATGTCGCCGGCTGCGGATTTCAGTCGAAGGGCAGCGGCCCTTCGACGCATCCCAAGGGTTTTTTGACAGTCTGTGACTCCCCGAAGTTTTGTTTCGGGGAGCCTTTTGTTTTATCCAATATTTACTGTATGACCAGCCCTCATGGATTGAATCGCTCTCATGATTCGTGATAGCTCATACCTGTATGTATATGTTACATCATAAAACGCGATCGAATCAACTCATTTCGTCGCTTCCATTTTCCTTGGCATAATACTGCGCCTGTGCAGTCCAAAGCTCATAGTACTTTCCTACTGCATCTGTGAGCAGTTCCTCATGCGTACCCACCTGCACAATTTCACCTTGATCAAATACAACAATACGGTCGCAGAACCGGCAGGAGGACAAGCGGTGGCTGATATAGATGGCCGTTTTATCGCCGACGATTTCATCGAACTTTGCATAGATTTCGGCTTCTGCAATGGGATCCAGTGCGGCGGTAGGTTCATCCAGAATGATGAAGGGAGCATCCTTATACAGTGCCCGTGCCAGCGCGATTTTTTGCGCTTCGCCGCCGGAAACATTCACACCATCCTCATCAAAGTCCTTGTACAGCGGCGTTTCCAGTCCGCGAGGCATTTCGGCATACCTTGCGCCGAAGCCCACTTTTTCCAGCAGTTGCTCTGCCTTCTGTGCATCCCAGTGCTGGGCAGAGGCTACGTTGTTGCCCAACGGGACGGACAATAGCTTATAGTCCTGAAAAACCACGGAGAACAAATCCAGATACTGCCGGTAGTCGTACTTGCGGATATTAAAGTCGTTCATCAGGATCTCGCCTTCCGTGGGATCATACAGGCGGCAAAGGAGTTTGATAAACGTGGTTTTGCCGCTCCCGTTCATCCCAACCACCGCCAGCCGTTCGCCCACCTTCAGGCGCAGGCTGACATGTTTCACAGCGTCTTCAGCCGCACCTGCATAGCGGAAGCTGACATTGCGGAATTCAATGTCAAACTTTTTGTCGCTGCGCTTTTCTACCGACAGGCTGCCCTGATACATGTCGTTGGGAATGTCGAAGTAGGCAAGGTAGTCAGCAAGATAAGGCTCATTGGTAATCCGTTCCTTACGCAACTGCATCCACTGGCCTAAGCGATCCGACATTCTGGACAAAACACCGACATATTTGATTACACTGCCTACCGGAAAAACTCCCAGAGTGCAGTAGAGGCAAACAATCATGTAAGCGCACCATTCAGACAGACGCTGGGAAAAGATCACAGAAATAGAATTCATAAAGAGCACTCTGGTTGCTCGCCCAAAGACGGACAAGTGTTTCTCACGAATGCCTGCAAAGAATGAATCGAGCAATTCCTGCTGGCGGTATAGACGATTGTCCAGTCCTCCAGCAGAATATCCCTGACCAAACCGATTTTCTGCCAGCATTACTTGTCCCACTGCTTCCATAGCTTGAGCAAAGCGCTGAGAACTTCTCTTGCTAAAGAAAACCGTCAGGATCAGAGCGATAATCATAACAATCAACAAAATCGCCATTAGCGGCTGAAAACCGGCTGAAACCACCTGTGTCAGCATTTCTGCAAACAAAAGAAGGGATAGTCCCACGTTAACTATGCAGATCATTTCTGTTTCGGTATCGCGCCTGAGTTTGATGACGCCATACCCATTGATCCGCGAGTTTTCCAGAATTCTTCGCCTATGCTGCCGTACTGCCGGATCTTCCAGTTTATCATAATCCAGTGAAAGGGTCTTGGCATTCAAGGCATTGGACTGGTTATTTTCCAGTATATTTAAGTTGGTTTCTGCACATCGTTTCAATACTGCTCCAATCATGCGAATCATCAAGTTGCCAGCCAGAACAATGATCACCAACAGGCCTATGCTTCGGCTTGTTTCTCCAGAAGCCAGCGCCGTAACAATGGCCGCAGACATCCAAAGCGTAAAATATGGTGAAAGGTGTTCAAAAAGGATCTGCAAAAATTTGAGAGGAAAATAACGCGGATTATAGGAATGGTACCGCCTGAACGCTCTGAGTGTGATGGACTTGTTGTGCATATCAGGCATCCTCCTTGTAATACTTGCTCTGCACATTGAACAATTCTGCATATCTGCCATTGTGCTGCATGAGTTCATCGTGCGTACCACTTTCGCAAATCACGCCGTCTTCCAAGAGAACAATCCGGTCGCAGAAACGTGTGGACGCAAAACGGTGTGATATATAGACGGACGTTTTGTTTTGCGTGAGTTTACGGTATTGCAAATAGAGGTTATTTTCTGCAATGGGATCCAGTGCCGCTGTCGGCTCGTCCAGCAACAAAATCGATCCATCCTTATAAATTGCGCGTGCAAGGAGCAGTTTTTGCATTTCACCGCCAGAAAGGTCAACGCCGTCATCATAGACGCTTTTCATCAAATGCGTATCCAAACCATTGGGAAGTGTGCGTACTTTTTCCCATAGTCCCGCAGACTTCAGTGCTTCTTCTGCAAGCGTCCGTGCCAAAGGACGATCCGGTACGCAGCTGGTAATGAATTCAAGCAGCGTGAAAGCAATAACATTCACCTGTTGAAATACAACAGAGATCATGCTGTAGTATTCTTCTGCATTGTATGCTTCAATGGGTTTTCCGCCCACCAGAATTTGCCCTTCTGTCGGGTGATACAAACCGCATAGCAGTTTGACCAGTGTGGTCTTTCCTGCGCCATTGAGACCAACCAAGGCAATACTCTCACCAGCGCGGATTGTCAGATTCAGTCCCCGAAGCGTATCCTCTTCTGCTCCTGCATAGCGGTAGTGAACATTACGCAGTTCAATTTCTACCGCCCCCCGGGGCAACGCTTCGCCTTTACCGTGGTTGAAATGGCTGGGATAATCAAACAGTTCCCGGTAGTGAATGATTTTATCTGCGCGTTCGCTCAGTTTCGCCGCATCGCCAATGATTCCGCTAAAAAAGGCAGCGATGCTGGTAACAACGCCGAAGTAAAAAACAAAGTCACCCAGCCCCATTTTTTCGCTCATCAGCATGGTGATCAGGAAAAGATAGGCAGCACCATCCTGCGCAAGGGTCATTATTCCAGATAGAATTGCTGCCCATACACCACGCAGGCTGCATCGTTTTTCCCACATCAGGCGATAGGCTTGATAATCACTCATCATACGGTTCAGCCATTCTTCCAGACCATAAAGCTTAATATCCTTGGCATTTTCGAACTTTGTGGAGAGCGATTCCAGATAGCTTTTCTTCCGCGTTTCTTTTTCCCATAGGTGCTTGTGTTTTTCACGATAGGCAGGCTGCCAGCGCGTGGTAAAGTAGGAGAGAAACGATGTGAACATTACAATGAGAAGCAGTGCCGGATGGATGAACGCCATTAACGATGCGCATGCAAATACGCCTAAAGCATCTTTGAGGGTGTTAAACACATCATCCCAAATAAATTCCAACGAGCATTTTCCACAATATGCGTCATCGTTCACATAGCCCATTGTTCTGTTAAAATCCTGTTTTTCCGTATTTTCAAAATCGGTTTCATAGTCTGTAAAACGACTTTTTTCCTGCTGAAAAATGGCTGTGGCATGATAGCGTCTTCCTTGACGACGGCTTTCAATCCATTTTTGCAGCAGCATCAGGCAGCCAATCAGTGCAGCAAAAAAGGTACAGTAAACTGCTATGCATCGCAAAGAAGCGCCTGAGCCAAGGTGGTCAATCAGAACCTTGGAAAAATAGGATTGGACAAGCGGAATTGCCACCACAACAGGAACATCGGCAAGGGATAACAAAATCAAAGGGCGGTCTACAGCCCATCCTTTTCGTACTGTCCACCAAAGGGTATCCAGTTTCCCATACTTTTCTTTCATAGATTCTTCACCTCGGGCATCAGCGTATCACATTTCAAACAAAAACAGTGCAGTTTGATATCAAACGTCGAAAATCTGATGTCAACTGCACTGATAGCGTTTATCGGGGAAGCAGCACCTCTGTGGAGAATGCCTCATCCTCCGAAGCGCGCTTGATATATCCGCCGTATTTCTTCACAATTTCATCAACACGCAAAAGGCCAAAGCCGTGTCCGTTCCCTTTGGATGACTGAAAGCTGTGTTTCTTTTTGACTGCGGTTGTATTAAGTACAGATAGATAGAGGAAATTACCCTTGATCTCCATATAGATCCGGATCAGCCTTTGATCCTGCGGAAGCTCCATACAGGCTTCTATGGCATTATCCAGCAAATTGCCGATGATGATGCATAAATCTAGTTCTGTCATTGAAAGCGACACAGGAATTTCGGCTTCTGCTTTTACTTGAATCTGCTTTTCGGCGGCAATGGACAGCTTACTATTGAGAATGGCATCTGTCATTCGGTTACCGGTACGAATGACAGTTTCGACCTTTGTCAGGTCACCATCCAACTGATTCAAATATTTGTCGATCTCGCCATATTCGCCATTGGCAGCATGCACCTTCATGGTCTGAATATGGTGCCGATAGTCATGCTTCCATCCGCGCATTTTGGCATACATGCTTTCCACTTCTTCGTAATACTTGCGGATGATCTCTTTTTCAAAGGCCGCAACCCTTTTAGCGATGAGTTTATCAAACAGCATACGCATTCTCCATTACAGATACCGGATCATGGCAGCGTGTACTGCATCGTACATGCCCCGGCTGATGGGTACGCTATCCCCATTGAGCAGGGTAATTTCCGTCCGGGCTATCTTCTGGACATGCTTCAGTCCCACCACGAAAGAGCGATGGACTTTGAGAAAAGTATCATCCAATTGCTCTGCAAATTTCGCCAGAGCAATACGGGTGCGGTAAACGCCGTGAAGGGTATGAACGATGACATACACTTTATCCGCTTCTACATACAGAATCTCTGACAAAGGCACCTTCACATCTAATTCCGGTGTGGAAATCAGTACAGAGCGCTGACGCCACGACAAATTGCTGACAGCTTTCTCCAGCACAGGATACAGCTTTTCCTCATCCACCGGCTTGATCAGGTAATGGAGTGCAGACACATCAAAGCCATCACTGAAATACTCATAAAAGCCTGTGATGAACACAATCTGGACGGAATCATTGTCCTTTCTGACCTCTTTGGCAAGCTCCACGCCGCTGATTTTAGGCATTTCAACATCCAGAAGCAGCAGATCAAAATCCTTCTCTGCCTGATAATCAAAAAGAAATGGCCGGGCTTCTTCATACAGTCGGATCTCCGCCAGATGATGATGCTTCTGAAACCATGCGCTGACGATTCCGCGTATGTATTCGCGTTGCTGAGCGTCGTCATCGCAGATGGCAACCTTGTATTTCACGCTTACCGCTCCTTATTAAAAAATGCATTTCGTTGAGCGAGCTGATCAATCATGCAAGAATTTATTATCATGGACTGCTTCCTTTTTTATGTAGGCCTGCTTTCGGCTGGCTGCTCCTTTTTCTTTTCTCTATCGTTCAGCGCTTCCCTGATCAGCTGATAGGCCGCTGCAGCCAGGGGAACGCCAAGGAGCATGCCCAGAATGCCCATCAAGCCGCCGCCAATGGTAACTGCGCCCATCACCCACAAAGGAGGCAGGCCCATGGATTTTCCCACCACTTTGGGATAAATCAGATTGCCTTCCAATTGCTGCAGCACCACGATAAAGATCAAAAACAAAATGGCTTTGCCCGGGGACACCGTGAGCATCATAATCGCGCCCACACCAGCCCCAATATAAGCGCCAGCAATGGGAATCAGGGCCGTAAAGCCCACCAGCGCCCCAATCATCCCCGCATAGGGGAAGCGGAACAAAAGCATGCCCACTGCGCACAAAGAGCCCAGGATCAACGCCTCCGTGCATTGGCCTACGATATAGCGATGGAAGCTGCCATTGAGCACGCCGACTACATGGCCAATACGGCCATGCCATTTTTCAGGCAGGTATGCCTGCATCAGGCGGCCGCACTGGCTTTGCAATTTTTCCTTATCCAGCAACAGATAGATGGAAAAAATGCAGCCGGTAAAGGCAGTGACCGCCATGGAAAATACAGAAGTGAGCACCCCGGCCACTGCCCCCGCAGCGCCGCCCAGGCCGGACCAGAGGAGCTTGGCGCCCTTGGAGAGCAGCTCCTCCCAATTGGTGGCATTCAATTCGGCCCTTCTCTCCTCGGTGAGCAATTTAGCCGCCCATTCGCTATTCAGCAGCTTTTTTACCCCTTCCTCCACTTCCTGGGCAAGGAAACCAATGGCCGCCCACAATTCCGGAATCACCAAGCGCACAAGAATCGTGATCACGGCGATCAAAGTGACGATGGCCGCCACCAGGCACACCGGCCGACGACTCTGTTCCACCAGCTTTTTCCGCTTCTTCGCCTTGGGAAAATAGTGGCGTTCATAAAAGCTCATGAGGATATTGAGGATATACGCCCCGCTCATACCAACCACCAGGGGCATCGCCGCGCCGATCAGCAGCGCCAGGCCCTTTTCTACGCTGCTCCAATAATAAATGGCCAGATAGAGAAGGAAGAATACGCCGCCAATACGCACAAGCCCCTTCCAATCCATTTTGCTTTTCTGCATAGCACCCTCCTATTTTTACAGGCTGAGCTGCTTAAGCTTTTCTGCCTGCTCATCCATAATCAGTGCATCAATAATCTCGTCCATTTCGCCGTCCAAAATGCTGTCAATCTTATACAGGGTCAATCCCGCCCGATGATCCGTTACCCGGCCCTGGGGGAAATTATAGGTACGGATGCGCTCGTTTCTCTCGCCGCTGCCCACCTGGGCTTTCCTGTTTTGGGCATAGGCCGCATCCTTTTCTGCCCGATAAAGATCATAGAGCCTGGATTTTAGCACCTTCATGGCCTTTTCTTTATTTTTCAATTGGCTCTTTTCATCCTGGCAGGTGACCACCAGGCCGGATGGCATATGGGTGATACGCACGGCGGAGTCGGTTCTATTAATATATTGTCCGCCGTGGCCGGAAGCACGGTAGGTATCGATGCGGATATCCTCCTGGCGGATTTCCACTTCCACGTCCTCAGCTTCCGGAAGCACGGCTACCGTGGCCGTGGAGGTGTGGATACGGCCCCCCGCTTCCGTTACCGGCACCCGCTGGATGCGGTGCACCCCGCTTTCATATTTCATCCGGGAAAAGGCACCGTTGCCGGAAAGCGTGAACACCGCTTCCTTTACGCCGCCAAGTTCTGTATCGCTGATATCCACCGCTTCAAAAAGGAAGCCGTGGCGCTCGGCATAACGCTGATACATCCGCAAAAGCAGGGAAGCAAACAGCGCCGCTTCCTCGCCCCCCGCGCCGGGGCGAATTTCCATCACCACGCTGCGATCGTCATTGGGGTCCCGGGGAATGAGAAATAATCTGAGCTGCTCCCTTTCCTTTTCTTCCCGGGGAAGAAGCACCTTCAACTCCTCCTCCGCCATTTCCCCCATGTCGGGATCGCTTTGCATTTCTCTGGCCTGCTCAATTTCTTCCTGCAATTGGCGATAGGCCCGGAAGGCCCCTACCGCCGGCTCCAATTGAGCAATCTCTTTTAATATTTTCTGCCACCGGGGCACATCGGCAATGATCTCCGGCTGGGCGGAGGCCTCCTGCAGTTCCTCCAGCCGCCCTTCCATAGCTTCAAATTGTGCTTCCATTTCATTTCCTTTCTGGGTGCTTCTTCAGCCCCATACCCCTGAACCAGGGAGGTGACCTCCCTGGACCCACGCAGGCGACAGACAATTCTGCTTTAACAACCGCTGCACGCCAGTTTATTTTGCATTTTCACCGGATTTTCCTTGAAATCCGGTTGGACGACCTTGCCGTCCGGCACAGATAAACATTCATAAAGTATCAGCGAGAATAAAGCAAGCAACCCCAACCATCGCCGCCCGCTGCGGGGATGCAGGGGAATCATTCCCCTGCCGGGGCGTGGGGCAACGCCCCACGGTTCCTACCTGACACCACCCGGGACCGTCCATTCATATCCCGCACCAAATGCACATCGCAAAAATCCTTTTCCAATAAAGCGGCCACGGCGTCGTATTGGTCATCCCCAATTTCCAGGCAAAGCTGCCCGTTTTCTTCCAGATACCGGGGCGCCTCCAAAGCAATGCGCCGGTAAAAATCCAGGCCGTCCGCCCCGGCAAAGAGCGCTATATCCGGCTCTTTTTCCACTTCCGCCTGCATATGGCCTCGAAGAAATTCCGGGATATAGGGAGGATTGCTGACAATCACATGAAATTTTTCCCCTGCCAAAGGCGCAAATAAATCACCCTGCACAAAATGCACATCCGCAGAAAGCCGGGCCGCATTTTCGCTTGCCAGAGACAACGCCGCTTCGCTTACATCGGAAGCATACACCTCCACCCGGGGGCAAAGCTTTTTGATCGAAACGGCCAATGCGCCGCTGCCGGTGCAAAGATCCAGGGCGCGCTTGCCGGGGGCCAGATAACGCAGCGCCTCCTCGCACAGGGCCTCCGTATCGTTGCGGGGAATCAGCGCCCGGGCGTCCGTTTGAAACAAGAATCCCATAAAGCTTTGGCTGCCCAGAATATACTGCAGCGGTTCCCTCTTTTCCCGGCGGGAAAGGAGCGCATCGAAAGCTGCATATTCTTCTTCCGTCAATTCCCGCATTTTCTCCAGCAGGATAGAAAGCCGGGGCGCACGGAGCACCTCGGCCAGCAAATATTCCGCATCCAGTCGGGGATCAGGCACCGCACGGAGCCTTTTTTCCCCCTGGTTCAATGCTTCCCGAATCGTCATAGCTTCCCCTTTTCTGGGGGAAAGGATTTTGCAATCGCTGAAAAACCATTTTCCCCATTCGGTTTTGGGAGGGAGCGCGAGGGAGGGGATTTTGAGTCAAAATCCCCTCCCTCGCAACTCTTTTTATTTTTGCTCGTCTTTGTGAAGAATGATCCAGCCTTCTTCGGTCTTTTCCCCCTCAGGCAGGCCGTGAAGCGCCGCATTCATAGATACAATGGCCACTTCGCACATTTCATCGGTGGGCTCCTTGGTGGTGAGCCGCTGCATCTGCAGCCCAGGCCAGCGCATGGCGCGAACCAGGGGCCCATCGGAATGGGCCAAGCCCTTTAACACCTCATAGCTGATGCCGGTGATACAGGGTAGAAGGAGCAGGCGGGTAATGATGCGCATGAAATAATTGGCGCCCAGGTCAAAACCGGTAAGCTGGAGCACCAGCACATCGATGATAGAATAAAATACGATGGAGAGGAAGAAAGTGAGCAGGAGGAAAGAGGTGCCGCAGCGAGGATGCAGGGTGGAAAACTGCTGGGCGTTTGCGGGGGTCAGGGGCAGATCATGTTCATGACAATACACCGTTTTATGCTCGGAGCCATGATATTGGAAGGTTTTTCTCATTTCGGGAATACGCCCGCAGAAAGAAATATAAGCAATCAGCAGAGCAATGCGGATGATGCCGGACACCAAATTTTTAAGCAGCAGCATCCAGCCGCTTGCCTGGGCCGGAAAAAACATCACTGCCACATTGGGCAAAAGCACGAATAAGCCCATGGCCAGGCACACCGCCAGCACCATGGCCACGCCCATCACCACTTTATCCACATTCTTGCCCAGCTTTTGAGCCAGCCATTTTTCAAATTTGCTGGGTTCTTCTTCCGTCATATCTTCGCCCAGCATTTTTGTGCTGTCGGTAAGCACGCGCATGCCCAGGGCCAGCATGCTCACCATATTCACCGCGCCGCGAATAAAGGGCAGCCCCATCCACTTATGCTTTTTGGCGGGGGATTCATATTCCTCCCGTTTCACCACAATATCGCCGTTTTGTCGGCGCACAGCCACCGCGATGGCATCCGGGGCCTTCATCATTACGCCATCCATCACCGCCTGGCCGCCGATATCCGCCCGGGGGCAGGCAGAAGCAGTTTTCTTCGCCATAATTCTATATCCTTTCTAAAATACATCTATCTTCCAAATACCGCCAGGGTATTTTTTCATCAAAAGAGAAAAAGCAGCACGCCAACAAAGGCGACGCTGCTTTTATGGGGCTTACATGCCAAAGCGCTTCTTGAAGCGATCGACGCGTCCGCCGCTATCCACCAGCTTCTGCTTGCCGGTGAAGAAAGGATGACACTTCGAGCAGATTTCGACCTTCAGTTCCTTCTTGGTGGAGCCGGTTTCCCAGGTTTCGCCACACACGCAACGTACGATAGCCTTTTCGTACTTAGGATGGATCTTTTCCTTCATGCCAATTTCACCTCTTTTGCCTTATGCAATGGCGGATTCATGGGTGGCTGCCCATGAGCCGCAGGACATATTATACCATGGCATGCCCCCGATTGCAAGCGATTTTTTGTAAAAACAATATGACAATCCTTAATCTTTTTGATAACCGGGCCGCACGTAGAAAAGCCTGCATTCCCGTGGCTTCATCTGCAGCTGTACGCCCGCTTGATTCACCCTGATTTTTTCGCCGGTAAAGCAATCCTCCAGCACCCGTTCTTCGGGCCATTTTAGCGTAAGCGCCCCGCCTTCATAATCATACACGCAGGCAAAGGAACGATTCACATATACGGGCGCATGCCGATCGGTATAGCGGAAGATTTTTGCCAGGCGATACATTTCATCCATAAATTCAAGGGGCGCAGGAGCGCAGGCGCAAAAGGCGTCAAAGCCGCCGTCTTCCCTGAATTTTACGCCGCAGGCAGGCTTGCCGTTTTCTTCAAAGCGCCCCAGCACCACATCCAGATTCATGGGAGAAAACACGGGGCTGATCTGCCGGCATCCCGTATGGTGCCACACGTCCCCCGGCCAGGTTTGATTGGTGAAATCAAAAGTAACATGCTCGGCCCCGGGAATGCACAGGCGCACGGTATTATCGCTCAGTTCCTGGCGCTCAAAGCGAATGCCGGTGTGCTTTTCCATAGCCGTTAAAGAAAGCTCATCTTCCATGGCATAATAGGGAGCATGACAGAAAAGCATATTTTTTCCCTTTTGCCGAAGGGCCTGGATGCGCTCATCGGTCTTTTTTTCCGGCGCAAAAAGCGCAGGAAAGAAATAGAGGCTGTAGCGATCCTCATCAAAATCGGGATGATCAAAATCAAAGGTCATTCCCTGATCCCAAGGTGCGCCCATGAGATTGAGAACGGGGGTCTGATGCTCGGGCATGGGGTAGTAGGTGTTGGTAGTAAGATAGTAGTCAGAGGGTTGATCCAGCATGGAAATCACCTGGGACACCGTACCGGCAGGCAATTCAAACAGCTTTTCCTGAATTTCATGCAGTCTTTGAATTTCAGCCATCAATTCCGGATCATCATAATACCCGGAAAACATATCAAACCACCAGTAGCCCTGGGCTTTCGCCAGCAAAATGCCCGTTTCCCGGCGCAGATAAGCCTTGGTATCATCGGTGCAGGTGAAGGGCTCATCCCGGCCGACTGCATGGGAAATGGCCCCTGCCTCCTTATGCTTTTTCACCAGATGGGTGGAGCTGTCGATTTCGTGCACAAATAATTTTCCGTGGAGGGAAATGGAATCCACCGGCACCCGAATGCCGCTGGTGGAGGAAAGTTTGCGCAGAGTATAAGAGGCCGGGGCAAAAATCATATCAATATCCGGGCTCTGATAGAGCATATCCTGGCGGTTATAGGAGGTGCGGGTGGCCCAATCCAGGTTCTGGCCGTAAATATGGCCGGAAAAAATGCCCACCAGCTTGCTGCGGTTGGTATGCTCCTTGGCTGCTTTCGCAAAATACAGCGCCGTTTCCATGACCGTCTCATTGGTGAAATGCCAATAATCCAAGGCGGCTTGCTGATTTTTCCGGGAGCGGATCACCCCGTCTGTGCCTGCATGGAGGGTTTCTGGGGAAGGAATGCGCACAGTTTCATCCCCCATGAATTTTTGAAAAGCCTTTTGCTGCAGCTCGGTGGGATCCGAAAGCACGGTATCCGCATGATAGGAATACCATTCTGTGGTGCCGCCGCAGAGCAAAAAAATGGCATATACCCTTTCGGGATACCATTCATCCAATTGATCCACCAGAGCGCACAGATAATCCGCCGCATCCCTTCTCCAGTCCTCACTCCCCAAATTCTGAATCATCTGCTCCCAGTGGTCCCTGAGTTCCGGATGCTTTTCCACATACCAGCTGGGCGGATCCAGATGCGCATTGACGGATACGTAGGTATCCTCCCCGATGCTGCCGAAAATTTCATCTGCCTGTTTTCTTAGGTTATCCCAGTTATATTCATGATCCCCCACCCACACCGGGCCAAATTGAGAATAGGGAACCGTGCGCTTTTCAAGGGCCGTCATGATGCCGCTGGGGAAAATATTAAAAAATTTCAGGCCGTGATCCGAAAAGGATTTGAGAATCCTTCCCTCCGGACGGAAGGAGCGGGTGGCCGCAAAGGGATACACCTTACCATTGATTTTTACGCCCGTTACGCCATGATCGCGATAGATTTCAGCCTTCATGCGCATTCCTCCGATATTGCCATTTTTGTATTTTTATTTTATCACAGAAAAAACGGAAAAAATAGCGCATTCTCTGCAAAGAGTATGAAGAATTCACCAGAATCAGGCAGGGGCCTCCGCGGCCCCCGTACCCCCGCGCCAGAGGATATCTCCTCTGGACTCCGGTATGCGACGAAGCAATCTGATCGTACTTTTGTGTTTCCGCAAGAAGCTTGAGGAAACAGAAACGCAATTTCACGGGCACATTGAAAACGAGAAAAATGCCAGGAGAGAAAGCAATCTTTCTCCACCCGGCATTTCATCCAAAGCCTTCCCCTTGCGGGGAAGGGGGACCGCTTGCGGTGGATGAGGTGGAAAAATCATTGTGCATCGTTCCACCTCATCAGTTGCTCCGCGACAGCTTCCCCTCAAGGGGAAGCCTTTGGGGAACAATATCCGCGGAGCCCCATCGTCCTTTAATTTACCTTTTCCAGCTTGCCGGATTTCATGGAGCGCAGGGCCGCATCGGCGGCGCACATGGCTTCCACATTGATCTCGGGGGACAGCATGGGGTTCACTTCCCCATTGTTGGCCAGGGCATAGAGGAATTCATGGGCCAGATCCTTGCGTTCTTCGGGCAAGGGATCGGCAGTGAACACCTTGGGAGGCTCGGTCTGGTGGCGCTGATCATACAATTCCACGCCTTTCATATCCGGAGTGATGGCCAGGGTGCCCTTCTCGCCAAAGAGCACAGGGCCGTCGGCCAGCTTTCCGCCTGCATAGGTAGCCCAGGTGCCTTCCACCAGTGCCTGGGCGTTGGGAAATTTCAGCACCACAGTGGCATGATCGTCCACCTGAGCATAGGGAGTATTCAGGTTCACAGCCATGCAGAAGGCATCGGTAGCCTTTTCGCCGATAAAATAACGGGACAAATTGCAGCCGTAGCCGATATAATCCATAGCAGCGCCGCCGCCGTACTGGCCGTGATACCACCACTCCTGCATTTTTTCTTCCACGCTCAGATTCTGGCCGTAGGAGAAGGGGCCCAGGGATTCGCCGTTGGTGAAGAAGCAGCGAAGCACCTTGCCAATCACGCCCTCATGAGCCATCTTGGCCATCAGGCGATAGGCAGGGCGCCAGGCAGTGGGCCAGTTCACCATGAACACGCAGTTGTTGGCTTTAGCAGTATCCGCCATTTTCTTGGCCTCTGCGGCGCTCATAGCCATGGGCTTTTCCACGATCACATGGATGCCACGGTTCAAAGCATTGCAGATCACATCGCAGTGGGAGGAGGTTTCGGTGGCCACGATCACCAGATCGGGCTTCTGATCCAAAAGCGCATCCACGCTTTCAAATTCGGGGATGGGAGCGCACTTTTCCATGATCACCTTACGATTAGCAATCCGGGTGCTGCGCTGGGTGCTGAAGGGTTTAAGATCGGGCAGCACGGTATCCGCATAGCCCATGAACGTATATGCCTCGGGCATGGCCAGGAAGCTATCCACCATGGTAACGATATGCATCTGTCCAAAGCCCAGAACGCCCACTTTAATCTTTTCCATGATTCTAATCAACCTTTCTCGACGCTTGATTGCTGTGCCGCTCAGGCACAAAGATACACAATATATATTCGGCGAAAAAAAGCGTTTTCCTATGTCAATCTTGCCTATTTTATGTTTTTCTGGTAGATTACTGCCATGTTGTTCCGCCGTTCTTTCCATTGACAAGCAGGAGTAAAAGGAGTATCATGATATATGGCATAAAATGCCTGAAGGGAGATAATAAAAAATGGAAAATACCGTAACCAAAGATATGGCGATCGGCCAGGTTCTTCGTATTCACCGGGGCACTGCCCGCATCCTCATGGAATTTGGCATGCATTGCCTGGGCTGCCCCCATGCCACCGCTGAATCCCTGGAAGACGCCTGCGCGGCCCATGGCGCCAACGTGGATGAACTGGTGCACCAGCTCAACGAATTCCTGGCCACGGCGGAATAAGCCATGAACGTTCGGGATGCAGGCGAAGCGCTGTACATCGCCAGCGAAATGGAAAGGCGCGCCATCAAAATGTATGAGCGGGCGCTGCTGGTATTTGGCGAAGGCCCCTGCCGGGAGCCTTTGCAGGCCATCCTAACGGAAGAAAAGAGCCATCTGGCCCGCTTCCTTTCCTTGGGAGCAAAAGAGCCCGGCTTTGAACAGGCCCAGCTCCTTTCTGCCCAAGCCTCTGGGTTGCTTTTTTCCGGAGGGCTGATGGAGGCCCAGCGCAAGGGCGCTTTCCAATCCGTAAAAGCCCTGTACAGCTATGCGGCAGCGGAGGAAGCCGTAGCCATTGAGCGCTACGGCGCTTTTGCCGCGCAATTGGACGGCAGCGCGGCAGAGGCATTTGCCGCCATCGCGGAGGAAGAAAAGCAGCACTACTGCCATTTCACCACTGCCGCCGCATTTGAGGAGAAATGAGGAAATTTTCATGCAGCAGCCCACTGTGGCGTCCTTGAGCCGGGATACAAAATTCGAAGGCTTTTTATTGGTGCGCTCCGCCGAGCAGCGCACTTCTTCCAATGGCGGAAAATACCTGGATCTGACGCTGTGCGATACATCCGGGGACATCAACTGCAAAATGTGGGACGGTACGGTGCCCCCGCCCAAGCAGGGCAGCGTGATCAAGGTGCGCGGCACGGTGCAGGAATACAACGGCCGGCTGCAGATGCGCATTGAGCGCATGCGCACACCCGCCCCTGAAGACGATGTGGACCCCTCCCAGCTCATGCCCTGCGCCCCTGAGCGCCCAGAAAGCATGCTCAAAGAGATCCATGCCACCATTGACCGGATGAAAACCCCCGAACTGCAGGGCATCCTCCGGGAGCTTTTAAAAATGGCTGGGGATAAGCTTTCCTATTACCCTGCTGCCCAGCGGGTGCATCATGCAGAGCGCAGCGGCCTTTTGCATCACACCCTGAGCATCCTTAGGGCTGCCGAAAAGCTGTTGCCCCTCTACCCCTTCCTGGATGGGGATCTGCTTCGGGCCGGGGCCATCGCCCACGACTTGAGCAAAACCGCGGAATTTTTAAGCGACGAGGCGGGCAATGTATCCGATTATTCTGCGGAAGGCCAGCTCCTGGGCCATCTGGTGCACGGCGTGGCCCAGGTACAGGAAGCGGCGCGCCGGGCCGGGGTCAGCGGCGAATATGTGCTGCTGCTTGCCCATATGGTGATCAGCCATCACGGCATGGCCGAGCACGGCAGCCCCCGCCCTCCCATGTTCCCGGAAGCGGAAATGCTCCATATGCTGGATGATATGGATGCTAAGATGAATGAGATGGAAGGCGTGATGCGGCGCACCCCCGTGGGCGCGTTCTCGGAAAAAATCTGGTCCTTGGATCGGCGGCTCTATCACCCCCGCACCCATGGAGCAGAAGCCGCCCAAAAGGCCCCCGCCTCCTCCGATGAGCAATCCTATCTGGGACTTTTGTAAATTTTCCTTTTCCATCCTGCAACTTCCTGGATTGCCGGGCGCAAAATACTTGACGATAGATGAAGGAAATGTTACAATAATATAAAGGCTCGGAAACTTTTTAGCGTTTTCCCATAGGAGGAAGCGCGCCTATCTCCAAGGAGGTTTCTTCTGATGAAAAGATTTGCTCTGCTTCTGGCGCTGATCCTGGCAGCGGTGCTGCTGGCAGGCTATAGCAGTTCCTCTCTGGCATCCAACGTGGGCGGCCAGCTCCAGCAGGATCCCCTTTCCCTGCCCAGCGGCTATAACCCCGCTTCGGAAGAAGATGGTTCTTCCTATTTGCCCGATACCCAGTATAATGAATACGGGCAGACGGTGTATGCCGGCGCCACCCCCATCCCCCTGGATCCCATCGATATGCCCACCCCCACGCCCCGGCCCAGCCTCACCTTCTCTTATGGCGCCGTCATGGCAGATCGACTGGGGCTCGCCTTTGAAGCCCCGGTGGGCTGGTATGTGGATACCACGGCTGCGGACGCTATCGTGCTCACCGATCCTGTGGCTTATGATAACGTAAACGCCACCCTCACCATTCGCATCCTGCCCGTGGATTCTGATTACAAGCTGGCGGATGTGAAAACCGAAGTGCGCAATATGCTTTCCGAAATCGGCCAGTATAATTACAGCGAGTGGACCACCACCGATCTTGCCTCCCGTACCCTGCTGAAAAAGGACGGCTACTATGCCAATTACCGGGGCGAGCTCTATGACGGCACCATCGTGCGCGGTCGCGTGATGGTGGCGCTGCTGGATGGCAATAAAGTAATCAGCGTGCATATGTCCGCTCCCGGCTGGTTCAATGAAAGCTATATGAATGTGGTATCCCACATGCGGGATACCCTGCAGATGATCAAGTAATATATGGCGCATTCAGCCGCCGGAAAACGATGAAATTTCCGGCGGCTTTTTTATGAAATTCTTCAGGAGGCCCCCATGAAAAAGCTGTTGCTCCTTGCCATTTGCCTGTGCCTTTCCTGCTCTGCCGCCCTGGGCGAAGAAAGCGCTTCCGGCTTTCCCGAATTGCTCCGATTCACGCAAAAGGTGGGGGAGCGCAATTATCTGCGCAATGATTTGTATACCCTGCGCACCTATCCTGCCACGGCCAATCCCGCCGTCAATGCGGAAATGCAATCCCTGATCGATTCCATGCACGATCGGGCGCTGCCTTCCCTTCCCAAGGGGGCTACCGATAAGATGCCCGCGTATCTGGATGTGGGGGCTACCATCTATCGCACCGGCACAAAATGGATGAGCTTCCTCACCATCGCCCGCATCGCCTATGAGCGGGAGCAGACCTACGTGGATTTCGATGCCCGGGTATACGATATGGAAACGGGAACCCGGCTGACCCTGGCCGATCTATTTGCCCCGGACAGCCAGGCCTGGTCGCTGATGGAAGACGCCGTGCGCACCCAGCTCACCGCCTATTTTATGAATACCGCTCCCGATGAGGAGGCGCTCAATGCCCTGCTCACCCGGGAGGCACTGGAGCAAACGCCCTTCACCCTGAGCGCAGCCAAACTGACGTTGCATTTCCGGGCGGATACTCTGTATCCCGGCAAAAATACGCTGATGCACGTGAAGCTTTACTATTCCCAGCTGCGCCCCCTGATGACCGAAAGCGCCCAGAAAAACACCGACAACAGCGCCTATAAGCTCATCGCCCTCACCTATGACGACGGCGGCGCCCGGGGCGCATCCAACGGCGTGATGGATCAGCTGAGGCTGCGGGGCGCCAACGCTACCTTCTTCATCGTGGGTACCACCATCAAAAATAATCACGATGTGCTGGCCCGGGAGCATGACGCCGGCTATGCCGTGGAAAGCCACAATTACGAGCATGTGTATAACAACCTGACCGATGAAAAAATCCACGCCTGGCGCGCCCGCTTTGACAAAGAGCTCAGTGCCGTCACCGGCTCCACCGCCAGCTATATGCGCGCCCCCGGCGGAAATTACAAGCGCTATGTAGACGCCAATGTGGGCATTCCCATTATCCAATGGAGCGTAAACCCTGGGGATGCCAACAGCAATAAGAACAACTACGAATCCGTTGCCAAAACGGCGCTTAAGCATGCGGAGCCCGGCTCTGTGGTGCTGATGCATGATCTGAATCCCTTGGCTTATATATATACTCAATTGATTCTTGAGGAATTGGAAAATCGAGGGTATCTGTGCGTCACGGTGGATGAGCTCTTTTCCCACTACGGCGTACCCCTGGAGCCCAGCACCCTCTATTACAGTTGCGAAGCCGCAGAGTTGGCCCAATAATCCCTGATCTTTAAAACACAGCAAAATCAAAGCCGCCCCTGATGCCAATGCACCGGGGGCGACTGTTTTTTATGTTTTTACCATGTGGCGTTCATAGCCCGGGAGACGGCGTTTTGATGTGCCTCATCCACCCGGTTGGTTTCGTGGGTACGGCTCTTATAGAAGTGGATGCAGAAGTGGCCGTTAAAATTATTGTTTGAAATGGTCGTGGTGCCGTGGGGCATGCCATTCATGGAGGCGGCATACACATGGCCATTGTATTTCACCAGAATCGCCCGGCGCGCCCAGCTCCAGGAGCCGCTGTAGATCGATTTCATGGCGGCGGTATCCGCAGCGGTAAGGGGCTCAGCGTCAATATGATTGGCTCCGGCCCAGCGCCGCACTTTGAAAGTTTTTCCCGTAAGCACATCCTTGATTTCAAAGGTTGCACCCCTGGGGATCACGTTGCTGCCCCCGTTAAACCAATCCAGCCGTTCGGTGGTGTAGGTGTAATTGGCGGCATTTTTTCCGAAAAGCGCTTTAATGGTAGCGTTGCCGGCCTTGCCATCCTGGGTGAGGCCCATCGCCTTCTGGAAAGCCTTTACCGCTTCTACCGTTACATCGCCATATTTGCTGTCAATCTCCGCTTTGTAGTAGCCCTTGATCTTTAATGCCTGCTGCAAAGCCAGCACGTTTTTGCCGCTGTTCCCTTTCTGGGTGGTGGCGGGTACGGTGATCTGGGAAATTTTTGTTATCCCATTCATTTGGGGATCATTGCTTACCGTAGTGGTAAGCACTTTGCCAAAGAGCTTTTTGATGGTGGCATAATCGGCTTTTCCGGTTTGAGAAAGGCCCATGGCTTTCTGATAGGCTTTCACGGCCTTCACGGTATTGTTTCCGTATTTACCGTCCACCACATCGGTATAATAACCCTTAATTTTCAGGGCCTGCTGCAGCTTTTCCACATGATCGCCGGAGGAGCCCTTCTGGGTGTAGTTGGGCGGATCGCCCAGCTTGGAAATGCTGGTAACAGAAGCGTATTTGCTCTTGCTCACCGTAGCATTCAGCGCCTTTTTGGCAGAAGAGGACAGCGTCACAAACTTCTGCATCACATAGCCGCTTTTACCGTCATATTTCACCGTGTAAAAATCTCCGCTGATACCGGTGACCGTTACCTTGGTGTTTTTTTCCAAACGGGTGTGATAGCCCGAATTGGTGGACGCCTTCAACCGAAAAAATACTTTATCTGCATTGATGGTGCCTGTATAGGAGGCGGCCAACGCCGCAGGCATCAGCGCCATAAGCAAAACCATCACAAGCAGCAGGGAAATCCACCGTTGATATCCGCGCATATATGTCACCTGGCCTTTCCGCATTCTATGCTTCTCTATTTTATTACAATTTTGTTAAAAAATCAATACACATTCTTCACATTTTACATCTCTATTTCATTTTCCCCAAATAAAAAGCGGATATACCTGCTTAAACAGATCTATCCGTTTCCATTATCTCAGCCAGGAATCTCCCAGCGCCCTTCGCCAGGCATTGAGAAAGGCCCGCATAGAGGGGTAGCGCTCCTCCCGTTTTTCCCGGGTGGCTTTTTCTGCCACGTCAAAGAGCGCCGCAGGCCCCGTCCAGCATTTTCGGGTGCGTTCCTGCTGATCGCCGAAGATTTCAAAGGCCAGCATACCCATGGCATACACCGTGGTGCTCTCATCCAGCACGGCGCCCAAAGCATATTCCTCCGGGGCTAAAAACCGGGAGGAGCCCTGCATCCTGCCCCGGTCATTCACCGCGGGCTTTTTGCGGTAGAGATCAATATCGCACACAATCATCTCATCCCGTTCAAAATGCACCAGCAGATTTTCATCGGAAAAATCCACCGCGATATAGCCTTCCTCCGCCAAATGCGCATGCAGATCAAATACGCCATCCAGCATTTTCAACGACCGGCCCAGCTGCAGCCTGCGCACCCGCTCCAATATTTTAGGATCCGGGGGCGAGGGCCAAAGCACGGGCGCATCCTGCCAGGCATAGATGGCCGCATAGCCGCTTCCTGCCGGGCCGTGGGCCAGCAGGCGGGTCAGAGCGGGGTGCTGGATGCTGTAAATCTGCATGGCCTTTTGCAATGTAAAAATGGCGTCCTCCGGGCGGCCTGCATAATTTACCGTGCGCGCCCCAGCAAATTTAATAAAGAGCTTGCCGTATTTTCCCTCCACCCCAAAGCACAAATTGCCGGTCGTCAATCGGTCGTACACATAGAAAACCTTGCCATAGGGCCGGATCCAGGAAAAATCCGTTTCCTTCCGAAGCTCAAAGGCAACCCCATCCATTTGAAGCGTTATTTTCTGGTTACGTTCTTGATCCATTTCTTTCCCCTCAGCCGGATAAAGGCAATGATCCATTTGAAGCACTGATCAATGCGGGTGCACAGGAACACAATGGGCAGCGGCCAATGGAAATGAAAGGCGGCCAGATACGTAAGGGGCAGCACCACCAGCCATCCGCAGATCAGATCCACCGTCATCACAAAGCGGCTGTCCCCCGCGCCCCGGTTGATGCCGGTAAAGCAGGAAGCATGGTAGGAAGTGCCAATCATGGTGAGGGCGCCGATCAGAATCATGGAAGAAGCCAGGCTCTCCACTTCCTCCGGCTGGCCGTAGAGGCTGATAAAGGGCACGCGAAGAGCTATCACGATCAGCGCCATCACAATGCCGATGATGGCAAACATTACCTGGATGGTGTTGGAATACTGGCGCACCTTCACAAGATCCCCCTGGCCCACTGCTTTACCCACCACTACGCAGGCGCCGCCTGCCAGGGCAAAGGTAAACATGGTGCCCAGGTTCATCATGGTATCCGTCAGGTTCACAGCGCTCATCATGGTGGCCCCCAAATGCCCGATGATGGACATTTTCAGCAGCCCTACCAGCGCCCACTGGGCGTCCGTGAGCCCCACCGGCGCGCCAAAACGGAAATAATCCCGCCAGGCCCATTTTTCATGAATCAGAAGATCGCGGGGCTGAAAGTTCACCGCTTTTTGCACCCGGAAGCAATACACCCACACCACCGCAAACTCGATTGCCCGGGCGATCACCGTGGCCAGAGCCGCGCCCTCCACGCCCATGGACGGAAGGCCGAAACGGCCGAAAATCAGCACATAATTCAGCGCCACATTGGAAAGCAGGGAGATCACCGTGGCGTACAAAGTAACCTTCACCACCTCTATTCCCCGCAGCACGCTGGAAATGGCATTGGACAGCGCCAAGGGCAGATAGGCCAGGCAGCTAATGCGAAGATAAGAGATGGCGATGGGGGTGATGGCCGTTTGGCTGCTATCCAGCACCAGGGAAATCACCGCCTGGGGGAACAAGAGAATCGCCGCCATAAACAGAAGCGCCAGGGCCGCACAAGCGGCACAGGCCACCGCAAACACTTTTTTCACCGCCCGGGTATCCCGTTTTCCCCAATACTGGGAAATCAATACCACCGCGCCTCCGGCCATGCCGGTGAGTGCCGCGGTTACAAAGGTGCTCACACTGTTGGCCTGGGAAACGGGGGCCAGGGTCTGGGCGCTGAAATGGGATACCATCACATTGTCCACCGTCAGCACCAGCAAGGATAAAAGGGAACGGAACGCCGTAGGCAGCGAAAGGCGCACCATGGTTTTAAAAAATTCTTTATCCTTCACAAATAATCCCTGTTTCATCATTCGATCCCTTTCTCTCTTTTCCGTCTTTTCTCTATTATACATAAAATTGCGTCCAGCGCAAGAAAAGCGCAAGGACAAAACGGGAAAAATCTGCCGCCTTGCGCTATTTTGCTTTTTAAGGCACTTTATGCTATACTGTTTTTATTCTTTACAATGCTTAGGAGGATGAGATCATGCCCTTTATTCATACCAAGGTAAATCGCCCCATTGCCAAAGAAACGGAGCAGGAACTGTCCCGCCGGATGGGCCAGGCCATTTCCCTGCTTCCCGGCAAAAACGAAAGCTGGCTGATGCTTCAGTTTGAAGAAAACTGCCATCTGTATTTTAAGGGGGATAACAGCAAGGGATTGGCCTTTGTGAACGTAAAGCTCTTTGGCGCTTCTACCGATGCTGCCTACGAAAACCTGACCGCGGAAATCACCCGGATTCTTCAGGATACCCTCTCCATTTCCCCGGACTGCATCTACGTTCAGTATGACGAAATCGATCATTGGGGCTGGAACGGCAGCAATTTCTAAGCCCAAGCATCAGGGGGATTCAGATGAATACGGTTCTCATCACCGGAGGCTCCCGGGGCATCGGCGCTCAGGCAGTGCGCGCCTTTTCAGATAACGATTGGCAGGTGGCCTTCACCTATTACAAGAGCAGGGAACAGGCAGAAGCCCTCGCCCGGGAAACCGGGGCGCTGGCCCTTTGCTGCAACGCTGCCAATGAAGAAGAAACCAGGGCCATGGCCAAGGAAGTGCTCAGCCGCTTCCATCATATTGATGCGCTAATTTGCAATGCCGGCACGGCCCATACCGGCCTTTTCCAAGATATGACCTTAAAAGAATGGGATGATCTTTTTGCCCTGCATGTGCGGGGGGCTTTTCTGGCCACCCGGGAACTTCTGCCCGGTATGATCTCCCGGCAAAAGGGCAGCATCCTCTACATTTCCTCCATGTGGGGCCAGGTGGGCGCTTCCTGCGAGGTGGCTTATTCCGCCTGCAAAGCGGCGCTGATTGGCATGACCAAGGCCCTGGCCAAGGAAACGGGGCCTTCTCAGGTGCGGGTAAACTGTATTGCCCCCGGCGTGATTCAAACGGATATGCTGGGAGGCTATACACCGGAGGATCTTTGCTCCCTGGCGGAAGAAACCCCCCTGCAGCGCCTGGGCACGCCCCAGGATGTGGCAAAAGCCGCTTACTTCCTCTGCAGCCAGGATGCTTCCTTTATCACCGGCCAGGTGCTGGGGGTTAACGGCGGATTCGTGGTTTAAATGGCGCTTGATTCTGGCAAATAATGGGAAGAGGCCGAATTGTTCATGTTTTTTCTTCTGTTTTTTTTACGCTTTTGACGAAAACGAGAAAACTTCACCTTGGCCTCTTCCATTTAACGGGGAAATCATGTATAATAATGGCGAAAACTGACGATCAATCATAAAGGGGTGGCATCGAATGAACAGCTTTCTGACCGGTTGGGGGAAAGACCTGAAACGCATTCCTGTGGGCCCGCTGGGTGTAATTGCCATGGCCGGCTGCGAAGAAATGGGCGAAAAGATCAACAACTGGCTCAAAACGTGGAATTCTCTCCAGGAAACCCAGGATGAAGAATTCTATACCCTGCCGGGCGTAAACCGTGATTCCTTCCTGATTAAGACCTATTGCCCCCGTTTTGGCACGGGCGAAAGCAAGGGCGTAATCAAGGAAAGCGTGCGTGGCTATGATATCTACATCATCATCGACGTGTGCGCCTACAATAAAACCTATAAAATGTATGGCCAGGAAGTGCCTATGTCCCCCGATGATCACTTTGCCGATCTCAAGCGTATCATTGCTGCCATCGAAGGCAAGGCCAAGCGCATCAACGTGATCATGCCCATGCTCTATGAAAGCCGCCAGCATCGCCGCACCTCCCGTGAGAGCCTGGACTGCGCCCTGGCCCTGCAGGAGCTGGAAAACATGGGCGTTTCCAATATCATCACCTTCGATGCCCACGATCCCCGGGTGCAGAATGCCGTGCCCCTGTGCGGCTTTGAAAATGTGATGCCCACTTATCAGATGATCAAGGCCCTGTGCAAAAATGAAAAGAGCCTGGCCATCGATAAGGAAAATATGATGGTGGTTTCTCCTGACGAAGGCGCCATGAACCGCAACATCTACTATTCCTCCGTGCTGGGATTGGATCTTGGCATGTTCTACAAGCGCCGGGATTACACCACCGTGGTAAACGGCCGCAATCCCATCGTGGCCCATGAATATTTGGGCGCTTCCGTTGAGGGCAAGGACGTGATCGTGGTAGATGATATGATCGCCTCCGGCGATTCCATGCTGGATCTGTGCAAGGAGCTGAAAAAGCGCAAGGCCAACCGCATCTTTGCCGTAGCCACCTTCGCGTTCTTCACCAGCGGCCTGGAAGCCTTCAACAAGGCCTATGAAGAAGGCTATCTCACCCGGGTGCTGGCTACCAACCTCACCTACCGCACCCCCGAGCTCAAAGCCGCTCCCTGGTTCATTGAAGCGGATATGAGCAAATACATTTCTTATATCATCGCCACCTTGAATCATGACCGTTCTCTCCATGCCTTGCTCAATCCCTATGACCGGATTAAGAACCTGCTGGATAGGTATAAGGCTGAGCAGGCGGAAGCGGGCATCCGGCTGGTTTAATCCATGAATCATCAGGAAGAATTGGCTCTCTCGGCCGAACAAAGCGGGAAAAAGCCCCTGGTGCAATCCGCCAAGGATTTTATGGCCGGGGTCCTCTCGCCTTTAAAAAGCAAAGACGTAGGGCAAATGGTGGAAGAGTTCACCGCTGAAACGACGCTGGTGATAGAAGGCCTGAGCGAAGATCAGGTGCGGCTTGAGCAGCAATTGAATCGCCTCAGCACATTGCAGGCAGAAAAAGAAAAATATCTGCTTGGCAAGCTGGACCAGGCCAACCGGGAGATGCAGGAATTGCGAAAAGAAATTTCTGCCCTGGAAAGCCGATTGGCGCAAGCTGAAAAAACGGCGCAGGATAAAAAAATCAAGAAAATGGAAGGTTTATCCGGTCTTTTGCGTCAAGCCACCTGGCTGGTCAGTATTCCTGTAGCTGCCTGGGTGATTACCGCCATTCTCGGTTTATTTCAATAAGCATTTCATGGGGCGCGCTATTCGGAAAGAAACGCGTCCCTTTTTATTTTCCGGGAGGTGAATTTCCTTATGCCCACCTATCAGGAATTAATATCCAAGTATCAAAAGAGGCGGAAAGAACATTTAGCTGATACCGTCTCAGCCGGCTTGTCCTATGCCGATAATCTGGCCGTGGACCTCGGTATTTTAGAGGACAGCGGCATTCTGGATACCGTAAGCACCGCCCTCCCCTTTGCCCTGATCGCCGTAACGGAGCAATTGCAGGTGATTCTGGGGAAAAAAACAGCCACAGCCGGAGCCAGCGACGCCGTGCAGCGAATGATCAAAACAGGCGCTGCCATGAGCGTGGGCGCCCTGGCCTCCGCTGTGGGCGGGCCGGTGGCAGCCGTGCCTGCCGCCATGGCCTCCCGCGCCTTGCTGGATCACTATAAAAGCCGTTCCCTGCTGAACCTGCGCATTCAGGAGCGCATCAATCGCCTTCGTGCCCTGCGTATGGAGCGTGGAAATCAATCGAATATGCAGGATGAACGACCTGCTTTGCCGCCGGGTATCACTTACCTGGCCGAATAAGTTGGAAGAAAGAGATCCTGATATGATTCTCGCCATTGCTTTGGCTCCCTGCAAGGCCTGACAGGGCACACCTGCAAGGAGCCGGATAGATTCCCCCATTCAGGCTTTGCCGTATCCCATCATATCATGTAAAGGAGCAAAGCCGATGAAACAATTTTCTCTTTCCGCCCTCAAAGAAATGAAGGGCTTTTTAGCGTTGCTTGGCACCCAATCCCTTTCTGCCCTGGGAAGCGGAATGACCAATTTCGCCCTGATTCTGTGGAGCTATCAGCAGGAGGGCTCTGCCCTCGCCACGGCGCTGCTGGCGGTATGCTCTTATGCGCCCTATGTGATCATGAGCATGCTTGCCGGTGCCGTCAGCGACCGATGGAATAAAAAATTCACCATGCTGGTGTGCGACGCCTTTGCGGCGCTTTGCACAGTGGCGGTGCTTTTGAGCCTGCGTTGGGGCGCACTCCGGATGCCGTAATCGCCACTTGCATACAATGTGCCGGTGAAGCGTGAGGAACGGTTATCGCACACGGAGAAAACGAGAAAAAATGCCGGATGAAGAAAGCTTGCTTTCTCTCCCGGCATTTTCTCGTTTTCACTATGCCCGTGAAATTGCTTTTCCGTTTCCTCAAGTTGCTTGCGGAAAAGACAAAGCTTTTAAGATCACTTCGTCGCATACCGGTGTCCAAAGGAGGAACTCCTCTGGCGCGGGTGGTACGGGGGCCGAGGAGACCCCTGCCCGGTCGCTCTCCCGCTACGGCTTCAAAAGCCATTGGTCAATCCGGGCGCATCCCTTTTCCAGCCAGCGCATCAGCGGCCCCTCCAGCAGATTTTTTCGGAGCAGATCCACAAGGGCGCAAACCATGTAGATTCCCAAGGGAGCCAATAGCGCCAGAAGCCAAAAATCCGATCGCTGGCAGGCAGGCCAAATTTTCAGCCATTTTCCCCAGAGCGCGCTTCTGATCATCACATGATCATGCATCAGATATACGCCAAAGGATGCGCCGGATAAAAGGGTGAGCGCCTTGGTGGCCTTCACTTGCATGCCGGCAAACCACAGAAACAGGGCGCAGGAGCAAATCAACTGCGGCATCGTATTCTTATCCGCAAAGAAATTATGGCGGCTGGCCACCTTGCTAAAAAGCTCTGGATACTTTTCCCCCCACAGGGAGGAAAGGGCCATGACAGCAATCATCAGGAAAAATATCATCCCACACAGCCAGGGCCGCTTGCTGATTCTTGGGGGGAAACGCCTGAAATAGGCGCCCAACAGATATAGATACAAGAACCAGGTAAACAGATGATAATAGGAAGTGGAGGGGCGATTCAGGGTAAGGGTAGGAACGATGGAAAGAAACGCCGTGCCCAGGCCCAGTACCCATTGAAAGGGCCGCCGGCCCATTTTCTTCACAGCGGGCGCAAGAAAAGGCAGCAGGGCCGTAAGCCCCAGATACATCACCACAAACCAGTAAGGGCTGCGAAGCACCACCAGGGAAGCATCCATCAGCTGCTGATCCGTAGGCGCGCCAAGTCCCGTCCATTTTGCCAGCAACATCAGCCCCAGGGAATAAAACAGCGTTTCCAGCCAGATAGACAGGAGGCGTTTGGTTTTATATTCCGTGAGGAAATAGCCGGTGATCAATACGAAGCAATTCACCCCTGTTTGCCCTCCTGCAAAAAGGAACCGGGCCAGGATTTTGTTTCCTTCCAGGGGCGCATTCATGGCGCTGCCGTGATAGGCCAGATGATGCGAAATGATCAACAGCATGCTCACGATTCGGAGCAATTCAATATTCCCCTCCCGCCTGCTTTGAGGCGAAAGGGGAATATGCCGTTCACTGCGGCGGCCCATCAGCCGATCTTGTCGCAGCCCATATAAGGCCGCAGCACTTCGGGAACGGTCACGGTGCCATCGGAATTCTGATAATTTTCCAGGATAGCGGCCACGGTGCGGCCAACGGCCACGCCGGAGCCATTGAGGGTGTGGCACAGCTGCGCCTTGCCCTTGGGGCCATCCTTATAGCGGATAGCAGCGCGGCGGGCCTGGAAATCCTCGCAGTTGGAGCAGGAGGAAATTTCCACATAGCGGTTGTAGGAGGGCATCCACACTTCGATATCATAAGTCTTGGCGGCAGAGAAGCCCATATCGCCGGTGGAGAGGCACACCACCCGATGGGGCAGGCCCAGGAGCTTTAATACCTTTTCCGCCTGATTGGTCATGGTTTCCAATTCTTCATAGCTCTGCTCAGGCTTGGTGATCTTCACCATTTCCACCTTATTGAACTGATGCTGGCGGATCAGGCCCCGGGTATCGCGGCCGGCGCTGCCGGCTTCGGCACGGAAGCAGGCGGAATAGGCGCAATGGCGGATGGGCAGCTTATCCCCATCCAGGATCATATCCCGGTAGAGATTGGTTACAGGCACTTCGGCAGTGGGAATCAGGAAGGTATCCTGATCCAGCTTATAGGCGTCCTCTTCAAACTTGGGCAGCTGGCCGGTGCCGGTCATGGTGGCGCGGGTCACCATATAGGGGGGCAGCACTTCTTCATAGCCGTCGCCCGCATGGGTATC
>SVGW01000118.1 GCA_015056125.1 Clostridiales bacterium
GAAGTCATCCTGCCCCAGGAGGTGATTCCCGCCTGGGGGCACAATGAAGTAACGGATGAGGCCGTGGAACCCACTTGCACCGAAACCGGACTTTCCCAAGGCAGTCACTGTTCCATTTGCAATGAAATCATCCTGCCTCAGGAGCTGATTCCCGCCCGGGGGCACAATGAAGTAACGGATGAGGCCGTGGAACCTACCTGCACCGAGAAAGGCCTGACAGAAGGCAGCCACTGCGCTATCTGTGGCGAAGTGATCACACCCCAGGCAGAGCTCTCGCGCCTCTATCACAATTGGCAATTGACCACCTCTACCCCTGCCACCTGCACCGAATCGGGCAGCGAGCGCTACGAATGCAATCGCTGCGGCTACTATTATGTAGAGCGCCCTGATCCTCTGGGCCACCACTTTGACGAATATCTGAATCAGCTGGATGGCACCCATATGGCCATCTGCGGCATCTGCGATCAGGGCAGCGTTGAAAATTGCCAGTTGAATGCCGGGATATGCATGCTATGTGGCTACACGGTTGAAGTACCGGAAGAAATCCTGATCCTGTATCCCATCGAAGCATCTGAAAACAGCGCCGATTTGCTTCTGGAGATCACTGATAAGGCAAAAGAATCTCTGCCCGAAGCGGCGCAGAAAGCCCGGCATGCTTTCCAGCTCACCTTGCTGAAGGACGGCGCAGAAACAATGCCTCAGCGCGGCTTAACCGTTAAGCTCCCTTTAGAAAACACAGCCCCCCTGGAAGGCCTTCAGTTGATGCTGATATTGGAAGATGGAGCGCTTATGGAAATCGAATATGAAATTCAGGATGGCATGATCGTATTCATCACCAGCCAGACGGGCGTGTTCGTATTCCTTCCGCAATAACCCTTTCATTTTCAAGCGATTCGCTCAGTCGAATCGCTTTTTTTCTTGACAGAAAAGTGGTTTGGGAGTATACTGTTTTAGAATTGCATATGAGGCTTTGATGCAGAAGAATCCTTGCTTTGCCCCGGAAAGCGAGCCGGTGACGGTGGAAGATCGGCGCGGTGGCAGAAGGATGGCCCCTGCGGAGCCAACCGCCGAAATGCCCTGGCATGCAAGGCGGGCCGGGTTCTCCCGTTATCAGAATCGAGGTGGGCGCGAAAGCGCCAATTGAAGTGGTACCGCGAATTAAGTGTGTCTGTTCGTCTTCAAGGATGAATCAGGCACACTTTTATTTGGGGATGTATGATGGGAGAGGTATTCTTTTTGAAAAAAAGAATACCCCTTCCCGCAAAACTCCCCTGCCATTTAGGAGGAAAAAGGATGAAATCTCTCAATGCTAATGAACTGCGCTCCCTGTTCCTTAAGTTCTTCCAGGAAAAGGGCCATCAGGTGATCCCCTCTGCTTCCGTCATTCCCGAAAACGACCCCACCGTGCTCTTCACCACCGCCGGCATGCATCCCCTGGTTCCCTATCTCTTGGGCCAGAAGCATCCCGCCGGCACCCGCCTCACCGACGTGCAAAAGTGCATCCGCACCGGCGATATCGATGACGTGGGCGATATGAGCCACCTCACCTTCTTTGAAATGCTGGGCAACTGGAGCCTGGGCGATTATTTCAAAAAGGAAATGATTCCCTGGAGCTGGGAATTCCTCACCAGCGAAAAGTGGCTGGGCATTGATCCCAATAAGCTGGCCTTCACCGTATTCGAAGGAGACGAGGATTGCCCCCGGGACGAAGAAGCCGCCAATCTGTGGCGCAGCTGCGGCGTGAAGGACGATCATCTGTTCTATCTTCCCAAGGAGCATAACTGGTGGGGTCCCGCCGGCGTGACCGGTCCCTGCGGCCCCGATACCGAAATGTTCATCATCGTCAAGGAGCCCTGCGGCCCCAATTGCTCCCCTGCCTGCAAGTGCGGCGCGTATCTGGAAATCTGGAACGACGTGTTCATGCAGTATAATAAGCAGCAGGACGGCACCTTCATTCCCCTCTCCCAGAAAAACGTGGATACCGGCATGGGCCTGGAGCGCACCATCTGCGTGCTCACCGGCAAAAAGAGCGTGTATGAAACCGATATCTTCGCCCGCATCCTGGGCAAGATTGAAGAACTCTCCGGCAAAAAGTATAACCCCGATGACGAAAACACCAAGGCTTTCCGCATCATCGCCGATCATATGCGCACCTCCACTTTCATCCTGGGCGATCCCCGGGGCGTATCCCCCTCCAATGTGGACCAGGGCTATATCCTGCGCCGACTGATCCGCCGCGCCGTGCGCTATGGCATGGGCCTGGGCCTGGGCGCCGGCTTCACCTGCGAAATCGCCAGCGTGATTATCGATCAGTACAGCGACGTGTATCCCGAGCTCAAGGAAAATTCCGCCTTCGTGCTGGAGCAGCTGAAGCTGGAAGAAGAGCGCTTTGCCCGCACCCTCAAGCAGGGTGAAAAGGAATTTGATAAGATCTACAACAACGTGTGCAACACCAAGGCGCTGCTGGAAAGCATCCTCACCCATGCCGATCCCGTGGCCTTTGCTCAGGAAAACGCCAAGACCAAGAAGCTGCGCCCCTCTCCCGATATGCTGCCCATCATCGAGGCTGCCAACAACGGCGATAAGGGCGCCCTGGTGAGCGCCATCAACGCCCGCCTTTCTTCTCTCTCCACTCTGGATGGCCGCAGCGCCTTCAAGCTCTACGACACCTACGGTTTCCCCATCGAAATGACCATGGAGCTAGCCGCCGAAAAGGGCCTCACCGTGGATCAGGACGATTTTGCCCAGCGCTTCAAGCAGCATCAGGAAACCAGCCATGCCGGCGCCGAGCAGCGCTTCAAGGGCGGCCTGGCCGATGCCAGCGAGCAAACCGCCTGCCTGCACACCGCCACCCATTTGCTCCAGGCCGCGCTGCGCAAGGTCCTGGGCGATGAAGTGCATCAGAAGGGTTCCAATATCACCGCCGAACGCCTCCGCTTCGACTTCACCTTCGGCCGCAAGATGACTGCTGAAGAAATCGCCGAAGTGCAGAAGCTGGTGAATGAAGCCATCGAAGCCAAGGCCCCCGTTACCCTGGAGGAAATGACTGTGGCTGAAGCCAAGGCTCAGGGCGCCATGGGCTTGTTTGAAAGCAAGTATGGTGAGAAGGTAAAGGTATACACCATGGGCCAGTATTCCAAGGAAATCTGCGGCGGCCCCCACGCTTCCAATACTGGCGATCTGGTATCCTTCAAGATTCAGAAGGAAGAATCTTCCTCCGCCGGCGTGCGCCGCATCAAGGCCACCATCGGCCGTCAGGCTTAATTTCAATTCAGTATTTTGCAAGAAGGACTTTCTTGTGAAAAAAGTCCCTCTTGTGCTCTTCCAAAGAAAACTGTACCCCATATATCCCAATGGTTTAGAGCACAGATAACTAAAAACAGGCTGCCGGAAGATATTTTCCGGCAGCCTCAGTTTGTCGAAAAAGTATTTTCGACAAACTGCGAATGGAAGTCAGCTAAAGCAGTCTTCCATTCGATCCATCACATTTACTGCAAAAATGGCTTTCCAGCCCTGTGAAAAAGGGATGGAAA
>SVGW01000037.1 GCA_015056125.1 Clostridiales bacterium
GTACCCTCAAACGCCTGAAGACGTTCGCGGCTGCCTTCCACAACCTTAACGAAAACGCGAAGCGTATCGCCAACGTTGAAGCTGGGCAGATCGGTACGGAGCTGCGCCTGTTCGATCGAACGGATGATTTCGCTCATGAATGGTGTCCTCCTTCCCTCATAGACGTTCATGTGAGGCTGATAGCCCACAGCGGACCGCCCGGTTAATCACAACAGATTAATTTTAACACATCTGTTATGGATTTGCAAGGGGTTTTTCAAATTTTATCGGCCAATCAGCGTCGAAAAAATGGCCAGCAGAATGAGAAAGGCAAAGTTCAGCCCGGTAAACTGCAGCAGATATCCCTTCACCCCATCCCGGTAATGATTACTGTATTCTTTAAAGGTGATCAGGCTGGCCAGGGATGCAATTAAGGTGCCAGCTCCGCCGATATTGACGCCAATCAAAAGCGAGGCATAATTCTCGGTGAACTGGGAAAGCAGGATGGCAGAAGGCACATTGGAAATCACCTGGCAGGAAAGCGCGGCGGTAAGCAGCGTATTCTTTTCCAGCAGGCCGGAAAAGAAATCCCGCACAGCAGGGAGCCTGCCCATATTTCCTGAAAAGATGAAAAAGCATACAAAGGTGGCCAGCAAGCCGTAATCCACCATCCAAAGGGCTTTCCTGTCCATAAAGAAAAGCACAGCCACCACGGCAATCAGCACCAGCCACACAGGCAAGAGCCTGAATACCATCATGATGGTCAGGGAGAAAAGAATGATATATACCATCGTTCGGCCTTTAGGAAGCGTCCCCTCCCTTTTTTCTTGAATCTTCAAGCTGTGCTGAGGAATCAAGAAGCAGCAAAGGGCAATCAGCACAATGGCCACAATGAAGGGAGGAAACATGATCCCCATAAATTCACCGGTAGGAATCTGATACCGGGTGTAGAGATACAGATTCTGAGGATTGCCAAAGGGCGTGAGCATACCGCCCAGATTGGCAGCAATATTTTGCAGGATAAATACCGTGGCCACCTCCTGCTTTCTGCCGGTGGCGGAAAAAACATAGTAGCCAAGGGGAAGAAAGGTAATCAGCGCCATGTCATTGGCAATGAGCATGGAGCCTATAAAGGTGATGCAAAGCAGAATCAGCGTTGCCGTGCGGGAATTGCCTGCAAAGCGAATAATACGGCTGGCCAGAATGGCAAAAAAACGAATATTCTTCAGCGCACATACCACTGCCAGCGTGCCAAAGAGGCAGCACAGGGTTTTTACGTCAAAATACCCCAGGTATTCCCCATCCGGGGGAACCAGAATCGCAGAAATGACCGCGGCGCAAAAGGCAATCGCCAGCACGGCATTCTTTTTAAGAAACAAAATCAAGCGCCCGATGAATGGACGCTTGGAAACATCTTGAGAAACAGCAGAATGGGCCATGGCAGCAGCGCCTCTTTTTCATTAGAATCATGATTGGCAAACCGCATCCTATCATAGCCGCTTCCCGTCCGCCTGTCAAGCATTTTTCTTTTATTTTTATAGTTTCCCCATTTGATACTGATACCGGGCTACGTCAATGGCCCGGGCTTGGCGGTAAATAAAGCGCCGGGCCTTTTCATGCAGTTCCCTCATTTTTCTGTTTCTTCCTCATGCACCGTTTCTATTTCTTCAAAATCCGGCTCCGCTTCCGGCATATGCTGGCAACAGAATAAGAACGCATCCTCGCCGTTATCCTCGTAGTAGCGCTTGCGAACGCCCACATATTCAAAATTCAGGGATTTATAAAGGGATTGAGCCACCAGATTGCTCCTTCTCACTTCCAGGGTCATATACACCACCCCAAGGTTAGCCGCATATTGCATCAGCCCGCTGGTGAGCATTTTGCCAATTCCCCTGCCGCGGCAGCTTTCCAATACAGCGATATTGGTCACGTGGGCTTCATCCAGCACCACCCAGGCCCCGGCAAAGCCGATTACTTTTCCCTCTTCTTCCGCAACCAGATATCTGGCACAGGCATTCTTGGTCATCTCCTGCACAAAGGCGTCCCGGCTCCATGGCTTGGGAAAGGTGGCCGCCTCAATGGCGTGAACGGCGTCCACGTCAGATAGAATCATTCTTCTGATGATGATCTCACTCATGGCCAAGCTCCTTCAGGTTCTTTTGCCTTTCCGCCTGGGGCGCTCGGAGATACAGGGGCTGCACATCCAGATAATGCTTGGCCTCTTCCCGCTTTTCCCAAGCAAGAAAAGCGGCAGAGGAAGGCCGCAGATAGGAAAGATGAGCAGGGGCAAATACTGCCCTTTCCCCCATGATTTCAGCAATTTTCTGTCGATGCACCGGCATGCCATCTCCAAGGAACATAAACCTTTCACCCAAGGAAGACACCTTCTCCAGATAATCTTCCAGCTTAATGGGTTCATCAGGCAAAAGCCGGCAAAGGGTAGTCCCTTCAAAAGCAGCGCCATACACCTGCCCTGCCCGTGCATCCTGAATAGGACAAATCACGCCTTCAAACAGCATCACGCCCGCCGCCATGCTCTCCAGGGCGTCTACCTCGATACAGGGCTTATTGGACGCATGGGCCAGCCCCTTCACCGTGCTCACTCCAATGCGCACACCGGTAAAGGAGCCAGGGCCCACCGTGACCGCGAAATAATCCGTGCTTTCCGCCGTTAGCCCTGTGCGGCGGTAGGCTTCTTCCACCATGGGCATGATGGACTGGGAATGGGTAAAAGAATTGATCGCCATGCCCTCATAGCGAACAATGCCATCTTCTATGAGCGCAACGCCGGCTACAGGGCCGGAAGTATCCAGCAAAAGCAGATTCATAGCAATTGATCCTCCTGAAAGGGAAATCCGCCCTGGGGGTAAAAGGCGATTTCCCTGGTTTCTTCATCTATTGTACGGATTTCCACCAGCAGTGCCCGGCTGGGCACGCATTCCTTTGCCTTTTCAAACCATTCTATCAGCGCAATGCCGTCGCCGCCTAATTGCTCTTCCATGCCCATTTCATAAATTTCTTCTGCGCTTTCCAGCCTGTACCAATCAAAATGGTAAAGGGGAATATTTCCTTCATCATAGGCGTTTAAAATGGTAAAGGAGGGGCTGGGAACAGGCCCATTGATGCCAAGGCCCCTGGCAATTCCACGGGAAAATTCGCTTTTTCCAGCGCCCAAATCGCCCTTTAATAAAATCACATCGCCGGGCTGTAGCATGGCTGCAAGACGCTTGCCAAGATTTCGTGTTTCTTCTGCAGAATGGGTAATCATCATGCCCTGCTCCTTTTCTTTCTAACCGTGGCATTATACCGCCGGGAGGTTTCTTATGTCAAGGCCTCGTTACATAATGGCATAGCCCATCATATAAAACAAGCTATAGGCGAAGAATAATACGCTTCCCAGCATCAAAATTATATGGCGTACAAAATCATTTTTGATTCTGGATAAAATGATATACACCGGTACGCATCCCAGCATATACCTGCCGCCGCTGATCATCCAGCCGGATAAATAGCTGAATCCAAGATAAACGCCGCCGTAAAGCAGATAGCTGATCCTTTCTCTTTTCCATAGTCCATAGATCATCACACCCAGCACTGCAAAATACAGCGCAATCTGCACCCAATAGATAATCAGTGAAAGCCCTTCATAATCCATTGCCATGTGATAGTGCATCTCCAGGTTATCCCCCAGCCACTTCGTGCTCTGATACCAGGGGGCCCCTTCTTCATAGATCAGGAATTGAAAGAAATTTCCGTGAATCAGATAATTGATCAAAAGATATACGGAAAAACCGCAGGGAATAAGCAGCACGCAAAGATCTTTCGCCTGCATTTTTCTTTTTTCTTCGCCCAACCCCTTTGAAACAATCTCATATACTGCCGGGAAAATCAGCAGCACACCCTGGGTTCTGGAAAGGGCGGCAAAAAAACCGACCATACCGGCTGCAACAAAATTTTCTTTTCGGAGGGCGTACAGGCATGCGATCGTGAGCAATAAAAACAGCCCCTCTGTAAATACCCCCATCGCAAACATCGAAAAAGGATAGACAGCCATGAGCAGTACGCCATCCCAGGCCATTGTACGGTTTCCATCCAGCAAAATCAATTCATACAAGAAGATCGATGCCAATGCAAAACTGACCTGGGATACAATCACGCCTGCCAATGCATAGTTGCCTGTAAATATGCTAAAAATCCGCATCAAAAGCGGGTACAAGGGATAGAACACCAAATTGATGGCATTCTCTCCCTCCTTCACATATCCGTGCTGAGCGATATCAATATACCGAACGGCGTCCCCGGGCACAGTCAGGCGATCCTTCATCATTTGAAAAATCGATACCGACCCCTGCCCGCCGCTGCTGAGTACCCAGGCAAGCAGGATCGCCAGATAATGCAGTCCGAGGCTTACGAGCGCAATCGCCAGATAGGTTTTATATCTTTTGATTTTCATATATCCTCCCGGCTCATGCAAGTTTTCCTGTGACAGCGGCAAACAAAACAGCGGAAGACACCACAGTCAAAACAACCAGGAGAATGCTAATAATAGAATCAGAATATGAAACCGCTATGGGCTTTATCTGAAGGAAAGCAAAATAAATCACGAAAGCCAGTAAAAAGAAAATCAGCGGCGGCGCCCCGGGCAAAAATAGAAAAAAGGCCCCTGGCACGGCAAAAAGAAGCATGATCAAATGAACGGCGGCGCGTTTCCCCAATATTTTTTCTGCCCTGAAAAGAAGCAGATACACGCCGGCAATCACCAGCATCATTGCCAGCAAAGCTCCCCCCAGCAGATATTTCCCAAAGAGGATTTTTCCAATCCAATGCCCCACGAACGCGAAGATCCCTGAAAACAGGCCATGAAATACCGGCGCCTCAAGAGAATAAATCGTATTTTTAAATGATTCAGATGGAAAAAGCGCCTGAATATCCGTTATAGCAATCACATTCTGGCCGTATACCACACAATACATCAAATAACCGCTGAGCCAATAGATCATTGCAGGCAAAAGAGAAAGGACACAGGCTTTTTTTAATCGCGTAGCAGAATCGGAAGAGAAAGCGCCTACCTGCCTGAGAAAAGCAAAAAAAAGCATAGAAATAAATGCCAGCATCCCCATGCTTCCTAAATATCCGATCACTTTTCCCATGCTTCTTCCTCCCGAATCATAGAAAAATCCATCTGACCGTGCAGGGCCAGATGGATTAAGAATTTGCCTTTACTGCTCGTTGGTGGTAAACACAACAGCAGCGCCTTCCGGCCGCACATCCAGCACAAAGCAAGCATGTTCGCCAAACACAGCTTCCATCCGATCCACAAATTCATCCACCAATTCATTGGGAACAAAATTGAGGGTGGTGCCGGCAAAGCCGCCGCCATGTACCCGCCAGGCTCCCTTTCCGCGGAGCATGGACGCTGCCATAGCAAGGGCAAGGGACAAGGGCTGGCTGCCGCCGACGGGATAAATATTCTGCAAAAGCATCCAGCTGCTTTCGCCTGAACCAATCACATTTTCAAAGATAGCGCCAAGATCATTCATCCGAATCGCCTGCACCATCTGCTTTACCCGCTCATTTTCATCAAAGAAATGCATGGCACGAAGCACGGCGCGCTCGCCGAACTTTTCCCGAAGAGCACCCATATTCTGCCACAACTGCTCCGGGCGCACCTGGCGAAGCACTTCCGCATCAAAGAAGGAAGCCACACCCTGCATTTCGCTGCGCACCGCGGTGTATTCATGGGTGAGATTATCATGGCTGCCGCCGGTATTTACTACTACCAAAGAATATCCGGCTTCGTGGAAGCCAAAGGTAAGGGGCTGCACCTTAGGCTCGTCCTTAAAATCGATGGTGACCATGCCGCCGGTGGAAGAAGCCATCTGATCCATCAGCCCGGAGGGCTTGCCAAAGTACACGTTCTCAGCGTACTGAGCAATCCGCGCCCGGGTGGTGCTATCCACTACAAAGCCATTATACAATGCATCCAGAATCGCGCACACCATCACTTCATAGGCAGCGGAAGAAGAAAGACCGCTGCCGCCCAGCACATCCGATGCAACCGCAGCATCAAAGCCGCCGATTTTGAAGCCCTTTTCTTTCATCTTGGCAGCAACGCCGCGAACCAAGGCGGCAGAGGTGCCCTGTTCATTGGGATCAGCCGTTAAATCATCCAAAGTGAGCTCAATAACGGGATAACCCTCGCTGTGAATATGCACCAGCTGATCCTCGCGGGGGGAAACGCAGGCAAGGCAATCCAGATTCACGGCAGCAGCCAGCACCCGGCCGTTATTATGGTCGGTATGATTGCCAATAATTTCGGTGCGGCCTGGGGCACTCACCAGATACAAGGGCGCGGTTTGCGCATGATACAGATCCTCATGCAGCTTAACCAGCCTGGAATAGCGGGTCAGCTGGCGAGCCAGTTCGCCTTCTCTGTGTCCGTAAAGATGGCTGAAGCGCTCCATGGCGGGAGACCGCTTCAACATTGCAAGCATCTGTGCATAGCTGTTCATGATTGCCACTCCTTAAAGATTATTCAGCACATCCTGCCAGAAGGCCAGGAACGTGGAAAGACCTTTTTCTTCCAAAGTACGATGGAACTCAGCAAAGGTTTCATCACTGATTTCCTCTTCGCCAATCACCCAACGGGCGATTTGCATATCCACATAATAACCGATATCATTTTGCAGAGGCGTAATGAAATCGATTTGCTCAGCCGTCAGCGTATAATATGGGAATGGCATCTGGCACACGGCCTTCACCTGATCCTGGCTCTCAACGGTTTTAAGCAGTTCAGGGTTTCCGGCATAGCGCCGTTGGAAGGCATCGGCAAGAATGCCGGGGGAAGTGCCGCCGCCGTCAATCAGGGCAGAAACGGCGAAGAAGGTATCGGACCGGGCACTTTCCATCAGTTCCCAGGTTCCATCAGCATTCACGGTGTAATCCTGATTTTCAAGGCCGATGGAGGCAAGGAGAGCCCCTTCCTCAGAATAGAGATAATCTACCCATTGCAGCATCTTTGCAGGATCATCGCAGGCGCTGGTAATAGCAAAGGTGCCGCGAAGCACTTCGCCGGAAAAATCGCGATAGATCTGTTCCCCATCATATACCAAGGGCTGCAAAATGCCATAATCGCTGGCCCAGGATACCAGAAATAATTCGGCAGCCACAGGGGTAATGATCGCGCCATAAGTGGCAATGGCATCGGAATCGGATACCTGACGAAGCACATTATTGGTGGAAAAGCCGTCTTCATCCAGCAAGCCCCGCTGATAAAGATCACGGCACCAGGTGATGAACTGACGGAAATTTTCATGCAGGGGCATAAACTCCACCTGGTCATCTTCCACATAGATATTATAATCATTGGCAATCATGCCATAGGCGTGCGCCAGGAATTTCAGGTCAAATGCGCCGAGGAAACCAAGAGGAATTTCGTCCTTTTTGTTGTTCTTGTTTGGATCGCGGGTTTTAAAGGCCTCCAGCACTTGGGTCAATTCCTGAGCGGTTGTGGGAGCCTCAAGGCGAAGGGCGGCAAGCCAAGCTTCGTTGATCCAAATATAGTTTTGAATGGGCGTAGTGGTGATATAGGGCAATGCAACGATGCTGCCATCGGGCAGAGTGATCGCCTGAAGATATTCAGGGTTCTGGGAAAGCAGCGCCCAAAGATGGGGGCAGTTTTCTTCCAGGTAAGGCTTAAGGTCAATTAATACGCCCTTTTCCAGCATTTTCATGCACTCAGTGGAAGAAAGGCTAGCCTTAAACAGCACGTCGGGCAGATTTCCTCCGGAAACCATAGCATCCTTGGCGGCAGTCCATTTGGCACTGTCGCTATACTGCTGAAATTCAAAGGATACCCCCGTTTTTTCTTCCATTCGGGCGAAAAAGAGATTTTCTTTCCATTCGCGATATTGGGTGTTATCATACCCCGCCATCACATACGTTTTCCCAGAATCATCTTCGGCCAGAGCACATACGCCCAGGCTCATCAGGCATGCCAATAGCAGACAAAAAAGCCGCTTGAATAACATCTCCTGTCCTCCTTTGCGGTAATATCATTATTATACTCGATTTTTTTCAATTTTTCCACCCCTTTTTTGCGACGGAATTGTGTCTTATTCATAAAAAAGCAGCCGGACGCCTCCAGCTGCTTGATTGCTCACAAAAGAGCGTATATTTCATCCGTTTGGAGGGTTTCTTGTTCCATCAGGGCGACCGCAAGCCTATCCAGGGTGTCTCTGTTTTCTTTCAGGCAGTGCATCGCTTTTTCCAAAGCTTCCTTCTCCAATTGCTTCGCGCTTTCCCCCATTTCAAATTCTTCTTCCATGGCCTTGGCAATGTTTCTGATCTTTTTTAAATCGCCGGATGCGCCTGTTGTAATGAAATCACTGCCAAAGATTATTTCCTCCGCCGCCCGTCCGCCATAGGCTGCGCACATCATGGCCATCAATTCCTGCCTGGTATGCAAAAGCTTATCCGGCTGCACGCTCATGGCGTATCCCGCCGCCCCTCTTGATGAAGGAATGATGGTAAGGCGTACTAATTTGGCTTCCGGCAGCATTTGGTGCGTAATCAATGCGTGCCCGGCTTCGTGATAAGCAGTGATTCTCTTTTCCGTTTCAGAAATCACAGTCGGCCTGCTTTCCCCAACGGTTACGGAAAGATACGCTTCTTCCATATCTTCCGCATCGATGACGTTCGTATTCCTTCGTGCAGCACGGATAGCCGCTTCATTGAGCATGCTCTCCAATTGTGCGCCGGAAAACAGCGTGGTTCTTTTCGCCCAGTCCGTAATGGATATTCCTTGCCCCAATGGCTTATTTCGGGCGTGCACTTTCAGGATTTTTTCCCTTGCCTCGCAATCGGGCAGGCTGATTTCAATGCGCCTGTCAAACCGGCCTTCCCTGAGAAGCGCAGCATCCAGGGTATCCAGGCGATTGGTGGCTGCAAGTACGATAATGCCATCGCTGCCTGAAAATCCGCTCATTTCTGTAAGCAGGGCGTTCAGGGTTTGCTCCCGTTCGTCGTTTCCACTGTCTCTTTTTTTACCGATAGCATCTATTTCATCGATAAATATGACGCCGCCCCCTGCTTTTCTGGCTTTCTTAAATAGTTCACGCACTCTGGATGCGCCCACCCCCACGTAAACCTGCACAAAATCTGCGCCGCTCATGGCAAAAAACGGCGCCTTTGCTTCCCCGGCCAATGCTTTGGCAAGCAGTGTTTTTCCGGTTCCAGGCGGCCCGTAAAGCAATACGCCCTTGGGCACTCTGGCGCCATATTTGAGAAAACGCTCCGGCGCTTGCAGAAAATCCACAAGATCCTTCATACTATGCAGCGTTTCCCCGCTGACGGCTACGTCCTCAAAGGTGATTTTAGGAATATTTTCATTCGCCTGCACGGCTGCATATTTCTGTAGCCCCATCGCGTTGTTTTTCCGAAGCCCGATCATCATCGCTCCCAGAAAAAGCGCCGATACGGCCAGCATAATTCCGCTTTCATCGCTTCCCTGTTTTTCTGTTACCTGAATATCCATCTGCAACAATTTTTCCTTAACGCCTTCACTTCTTGGATTGGGCGTGGTGGCTGCGGTGCCGTCTTTCAATGTTACCTCCCAGTTTTCTTCATTTCCCATTCCCACGCTTAAAATTTCGCCTTTTTCCGCAAGAGACCAGAAATCAATATAGCTTATTTCCTTTACAGCACGATTTTCCCCTGGAATCAATGCAACCAGGCAGAGCAGCCCCACCATCGCAAATACAAGGATCCCCTTCCATTTTTTTATTTTCAAATCACGTTGCCTCCAATCCAATTCAGAATCATTTCAGAAAAAGTATACAAAAGTATTTTTTCTTCGTCCATGGTACTTTTCGGAAAATTACCAGAATGTGACTGATTAAAACCAGCATCTGCCTGGGCAAAATGGATGGAGAAAAATAGGATGGAGGCGGTGCAGCGATGCGCAAAGATTCATGGAGCCGTAACGTGCGCCGGACAGACCGGGCCAATGAAAAAGAAAATCTTCGTGAAATCAAGGCTTTAGACGGGAAAAAGAAGCGCGTTTCAAAGAAAACACTTTTATTATCCTTTCTTTTTTTAATGGCAGGGGCAGCGGCGGCCTTCTATTTTATATTTGATGTAGGCTCCTGGCAACGCCTTGATCTTCAAAAAATTCTCAGCGTCCCCCAAACCGGCGCTATCTATGATCGAAACGGAAATTTTGTTACAAAAATACAATCGGCTCAAAATCGGGTAAGCGTGCCGCTCTCTTCTGTGCCCGTTGATGTGCAGAATGCCTTTTTAGCTGCAGAGGACCTTCGGTTTTATCAGCACAGCGGTTTTGATCTTGTGAGAATCTTTGGCGCAGTGGCAGCCAATTTCAAAAGCGGCGATTACTCCGAAGGGGCCAGCACCATCACCCAGCAATTGATTAAATTAAGCCATTTGAGCACGCAAAAAACCATTGCCAGAAAGCTGGAAGAAATTTACCTGGCCATTCAATTGGAGCGTGTCTTTACCAAAGAAGAAATTTTGGAAAACTATCTGAACTATATTTACTTTGGCAGGGGCGCATATGGCATCGAAGCTGCAGCGCAGGTATACTTTGGTACTTCGGCCTCCGAATTATCTGCCGCCCAAGGCGCTTGCTTGGCCGCCATCATTAAAGCACCGTCACTATATGCGCCCCATCTTGATCCTTCTGCCAATCAAAAGAGGCAGCAATATATTCTGAAAACCATGTATGAAAATGCCATGCTTACAGAAGAAAGCTATCAGGCTGCGCTTTCTCAAGAAATCATTCCAATTGAGACAACTGCTCATTCTACGGTCTATGGCTGGTATATCGATGCGGTGCTGGATGAGGCAGAAGCGCTGCTTTCTTTGCAGGCAGAAACGCTTTTGGGCAGCGGTTATCATATTTATACCGCTTTGGATACCCAGCAGCAGGATATCATCGACACCCAATTTTTATCCGCTTCCAATTTTCCCGCCGATGCTTCCGATGGTACCAAGGCCCAGGCCGCCATGGCAAGCGTGGATGTAAATTCGGGGGCTGTGCGTGCTATTGCAGGAGGGCGTGAATATACCGTGCAGCGAGGTCTGAATCGCGCAACGCAAATGCGCCGCCAGCCCGGCTCTGCCTTAAAACCACTGGCCGTGTACGCTCCTGCTATTGAATCTCACGGATACATGACGGCCAGCGTGCTGGATGATTCCCCTCAAAAATTTGGTACCTATTCTCCTCGCAACAGCGGGCATTTGTATTACGGAAACGTCACCATCCGAACGGCGCTGAAAAATAGCCTGAATGTGGCCGCTGTTTCATTGCTTAATAAAATTGGCGTGGCATCTGCCCGGGATTATCTTCAAAAAACAGGGATTGAGCTGGATGACCGGGACTGGAACCTTTCTTTGGCCCTTGGCGCTATGACTTACGGCGTATCCCCGGTGCAATTGGCGGCCGCTTATGCCCCTTTTGCAAACGGCGGTTTATTCTATTCGCCCTATTTTATTGAGCGAATAGAAGACGCTCAGGGAAATATACTTTATGCCCATGAAGCAACAGGCGAAAGGGTGCTTTCCGAGCAAACAGCCTATCTGATGACCAGCCTGATGCAAACGGTAACCGCCTCAGGCACCGGCGCCAAGCTATCCGGCGCAGGTACGCCAGTAGCAGGAAAAACAGGTACTGTTAATATGACAGGCGGCGGAAACCGGGATATCTGGATGGCGGCTTATAATAGCCAAATCTCCACCGCCTTCTGGATGGGCTTTGATAACCCCGACAGCACCCACAAACTGCAAAGCTGGGTATCCGGCGGCGATTACACTGCTGCTCTGGCCACCAAATTCTTTAAAAGCTACTATTCGGGTAATGAGAAGCCTGCATTCAAAGAGCCAGGTGGCTTGGTATGGCTGAAAATCGATACCAAGGCGGTGGAATGGGCAGGCGAAACAATGCTGGCCACCTCCATGACCCCCAAAGCCTACAGCGTATCCGAGGTATTCACAGTAAATAATCAGCCAACGGCCAAATCCAACGTGTGGAGCGCCCCCAGAACCCCCTCCGCATTCTATGTAACCCACAACAATAACGGCAATCCCGTGCTGGTAATCACGGCGGCAGACGCTGGGCTCTACCGGATTCAGCGAGATGCCGTGGGCGAATGCATTATTCTGAATGAATTGCAGGGAAACGCCGGCGAAACCCTGTATTATACCGATAGCAAAGCCGTTCCTGGCGTAGTATATACCTATCGGATTATCCCGATCAATTCCGAGCTTCTTAACAATGGAATTCTTCTGGAAGGAAAACAGGCAGTGCAAATTGCCCAAGCCAAATCGCCTTCTACCGGCAGTACCCTCTGGGATGATATTACCAATCTTCTCTTTGGTGCATCGGATTCAAAAGAACAAGAGAATACGCAGGACGCCCTGTCGCTTTTTTGGCAATCAGGCGAATGAAAAAAGGAGCCGCTCCGTTAATGAGCAGCTCCTTTTCTCGCTTGATTATTCGGCAGCAACGCCAGTCAGCGCATCAATCAATTCCTGATTATACACAATCTGGCAATCCGCTTTCCAGCCTTCGATGGCTTCCAGATAGATTTCATTTTTCTTGGTACTTACCAGATAATCCACAATGGAGGTACGGATATCATCGGTGATTTCCACATAGCCACCAGGAATATCCCGCAGATAATACAGGATATGGATGCCGTAGGAGGCAACCACAGGATCGCTCACATCGCCGGGCTTTTGCATCTTTTCACTGAAAGCAGCATCCACAAATTCAGGAATCCAGGTCATGGTGCTGTCTGCATGCACCTCGTAGCCGTTTTTAAGATTGGTTTCATCCTGCATGCCAGGATCGGTGCCGTATTCTGCAATCAGGGTTTCAAAGCTTTCGCCCTTTTCAAGGCGCGCATAGATATCATCGATGGCAGCCTTCTGGCTATCCAATACGGCCTGCAAAGCGGCGTCCACGTCTTCCTTGGTGGTGGCATTTTCAGCAGCCGCGCCTTCTTCTGCGCTCAAAGATTCTTCATACAGAGCTTGGGCATTTTCGTAGGCGGTGAGCAATTCTTCATCTACTTCCAGCAGGATATGAATGATGCCGCGGAAACCCTCGGGCTTGTACCAGGAGGTGTAGCCATAATTCTGATAAAGCTCATAGGTGGCAAAATCGCCTTCGTACATGGCCTTATCTTCGGCAGCGTACTGTTCAAACACTTCCACGATTTCTTCCTCAGTGGCTTCTGTGTTCTTGCCCTCAAAAATCTTTTCCTGGAGCTTTTCAAAGGCGGCGGTGTTGCGATAGCCTTCGATAAGCATTTCAGGGGTATAGCCATAGGAGCGCAGATAGGCATCGCCGTCCTGACGGGCCTTGGCGCGGGCCTCGTCGGTGTCCTCAGAGAGGAAATAGGAAACATAGCTGTCAATGGTGGCTTCCCAATCAGCCATAGCGTCCGCTTTGAAGGCGTCCTCTTCTTCCTGGGTGAACTGATCCAGGCCCTGGGCCTTGATCTGAGTAAGAATCACCTTTTCTTCCAGCATATAATCAATGGCCGTAGCATAATCCGTTTCGGAAGTTACATAGCCGTTGCTGTAAAGGTTGTAGAGGGTATTTTCCAATTGTGACCTAAGCACATCTTCACCGTTAAAGGTAAAAACCACGGGATCGGCAGCCGTTTCTTCCGTTGTAGTTTCTTCCGCCCATGCAGCGGTGGACAGCATCATAAGCATTGCAAGGCAAAGCGCCAGCAGTCGGTTCATCTTCTTCATTGATTTTCTTTCCTCTCTTTTCCCTGTGGAATCATCACACAGGTAATTTCGTCTCATTATGGCACAATTAAGTTTTCCGCGCAAGCTTTTTTCCGCTATTTTCAAGAAAGTTACATCTTGTTCATGATTTCCTGGCAGCTTTTTCCTTGTTTTTCTCTTGAACCAACGGTTTCCTCATGATATACTGGATTTACCGGCGGATGCGGAAAAAATCCTGCAAAAGCTTTTGGCATTCCTGCTCCAGGATGCCACCCATGCAGCGTACCCGGTGGAAAAAGGCCGGGTCCTCCGGCAGCGTGTATACGCTCCCACAACAGCCCTGACGCTCGTCATAGGCGCCAAAGTAGCAGGCGTCAATTTCCGCCATGATCATGCCCCCAGCGCACATGGGGCATGGCTCCAGCGTTACATACAATTCGCATCCGTGCAGCCTGCGCTCTCCAAGTGCCTGGCAGGCCCTTTCCATAGCCAGCATCTCGGCATGGGCAAAAGGACGGCCGCTTTCCCGCTCATTGTGGGCTCTTGCGATGATTTTGCCATTCTTTACGATCACCGCGCCCACCGGCACTTCGCCCGAATCCTTCCCTGCTTCCAGAATCGCTTCCTGCATGAAGGCTTCCGCTTTCAGCATCAAGATCCCCCCATTTGTTCTCTAAAGTAACTATACCACATATTTTTGATAAATCAAGAAGGAGGAACCCAACTATGAATCAGGTCCTTGAAACCATTGCTGCACGCCGCAGCCACCGCGCTTATCAGCCCGCCCAGCTCACCAAGGAGCAATTGGACGCCATCCTGAAGGCTGCCCTGGAAGCCCCCTCTGCCCTGAATAAGCAGCCCTGGCACTATTCTGTGGTGCAAAATCAGGAATTGCTTGCCCAGATTCACGCTGCCGCCAAGGAAAACGCCATGAAGCGGGATGCTTCCCAGCGCAGCCCCCGCTTTAACGATGAAGCCTTCCACATCTTCTACCATGCGCCCACGGTGATCATTCTCTCTGCCGATCCTGCCAATGATTATGCGAAAATCGATTGCGGTATCGCCGTGCAGACCATGGCACTGGCCGCCGAAAGCCTGGGGCTTGGCAGCGTAATCCTGGGCCTGCCCAAGGAGGCGTTCATGACCGAAGGGGCCCCTGAACTTCGCAAAAAGCTTTGCTTTCCCGAGGGAAATGATTACGTAATCGCTATTGCCCTTGGTACCCCCGCCGATGATAAGCCTGCCCACGATATCGGCGAAGACAAAATCTCCATGATTCTCTGATCTTCATATGCTCCCAAAATCGTCTGTCCCGCCGTACGGCCGCACCTTTTCAGCGGTTTTTCGGCGGGACAGTGAATTTGTTGGATCGATGCCACGGTATGATCCTATCAGAGGATTGTGAAACCCGTTTGTCAAAATGATGAAATCTGCGGGATAAAATCGTGGCAAAAAATGTTTTTCCTGCTGGAGGCGAATTCTTTGCAAAATGTAACGCGAAATACGGCCATTGCCGGCAATGAAAATACCGGCTTCCTAAAGCTGATTGCCATTTGCTCCATGGTCATTGATCATGTTGGCGCAATTTATTTTCCTGCTGCTGCCGGTCTTCGCGTGATCGGGCGCATGGCGTTTCCCCTGTATGCCTGGTGCCTGGTAGTGGGCGCAGAGCATACCCGGGATATCCGCCGGTATTTTCTTCGTCTTCTCTTGGTGGGCATCGTATCTCAGCCCTTCTTCATGCTGGCCTTTGGGCATAAATGGAATGAACTGAATATTTTCTTTACGCTGGCCCTTGGGCTGCTTGCTTTGCTCGGTATACAGCAAAGGCAAAAATACAGCCAGATCTGGTGCCCCATCCTGATGCTTTTGATTCCTCTTATCATTTGGGTTGATTATTCCTGGCAGGGCGTGCTGTTGATTCTTCTTCTTTATGCCGTTCGGAAAAGTCGGAGCGCCCTTTGCACTACCCTGATTGCATTTTGCCTTTACTGGGGATTCACCGGCACATCCATGATGAGTTTCTTCGGCATTCCGCTCCCCATCCGCATTTCTTTTATGCCCCAGGCTACCACTTTGCTTTCCGTTTTTCGTCGCATCCAATTTTGGGCATTGCTTGCGCTTCCGCTGATCACAATACCAATGAAAAAGCCCTCCATTCATTTACCTAAATGGGTGGCTTATGGCATTTATCCAGCCCATCTTTTCCTTCTTTGGGCGATTCATTTTTGGGCGGTAGGCTGAAAATTCCCCGCATGTTTAAATGCCTGCCGATGCCGCAGCAGCACTTTGTCCAGTTCTCCATGTCGGGTTGGCTCCGCCATACGCATATTGGGCAATTTAAGAGGCGGAAGCGTGACGTCCTCCTTTATTTTTTCTTCTTCCGTTTCCACAGTGCGGTATTCCAATTGGCGAGAGCGCCATTCCATCCACCGATCCTGCTGTTCCTGATAGCTTAGCGCTGCAAAGGGCGATGTATTGCTATGTTCCTGGGTTGTTCTGGCCATTTTATTTCCTCCTTTAACCGATTTCTCTTCATTATATGCTGAAGATTGAGCCATGTTACAAAAACAGGGAGAAGCATTGCCTCTCCCTGTTTTCTGCGTTATTTACCGATTATAGCGCCGGTTGACGCCAATCACATCACTGAGCGTGGTCTGCCCAAGAGGAACGAATCCATTGCTGCACACCGTTCGTTCATTCGTGGCTGCAGCAGCCACCGTGCCGTTATCCGCTGCACAGTTTTCGCAATTGCCGTTTCCAGCCGTTCCGCAGTTCACCGTATAATTCCCCACCTGGGCATTGGCGCCAAAGGCGACGGGAACAGCTACGCACACGCGCTGTGAAATGGTGAAAGAGCAGGTGCCGCCGGTAGTGCCGGCGCAGGATGCGGTTCCCTGCGTGATCGTGGGATCCCCGCAGCAAGTGACGGTTGCTTCTCCCACAGTGGCATAGGGAGAAATGGTTACCGGCACGCATACGTCCACTTCCTGATAGGTGGTGGTGGGGCATCCTTCATCCTGAAGTGCAGAGGGCCCCAGCACGGAAACAGGGGTAATGCCCGCGCCGGCATCGGAGAAGCACACAGAAATCGATTGAACGGCATATACGCTTTTCATGGTCATGCATACCCGCATGGTATCAGATGCAGAGGTTAAAGGAAAATTTAACCGAAGGCCTGTGCACCCTGTACTGGCGTCATCGCTTACCAGAAAAGTATTGGTGCCCCAGCTGACTGGCTGATTTACCCCATTGACCGTTACCGTGAGCATATCAAAATCCCCTGCGGTAATGCTCCCTGCGATTCCCATCACCACAGAATCCAGGGGAAGATCGGGCTGGCCGCCGGCGGAATTAGGGGCAATCAGATAGCAGAAGCGCTGCAATTCACCCGCAGCGGGATGCAGCACAGAGGATGCGGTATCCAGCACCACGGTATAAGCAGCCGTCCGGGGAGTAGGATTGCTTCTATAACAATTTCCTGTCTGGCAGGAGGCACAATTCATGCAGGCCATTTTACATTCCTCATTCCATTCTTCATTTTCATAATGAGCATGGAGCTTTAAAAGAAACGCTCCACCATCAGAATATGACGGGTGGGGCGAATGGTGCATTTATTGGCCGCAATGCTTGCAGGAAGCGCAGTTGCCCTTGCAGGAGCTTTTTTTCTTTTTTTCAATTCGTATCTTTGGCAGGATGGCCCCGTGGGGGCAAGCGCGCAGGCACTCCCCACAGCGGATGCATTCGGGTGAATTGGGGGTTTTTGTCGGGTCAATTCCCAACTTGCAGGCTTTTTGGCATTTCCCGCATTTTGTGCAGCGGGATGCATCAATTTTGTAATGATAGAAGGAAATGGGGTTGGTCAGCCCATAAATCGCTCCCAGCGGGCAAACAAAGCGGCAGAAAGGCCGGTAATAAATCATTGAAAAGAGCATGAACAAAATCAAAAGCGACAATTTCCAATCAAACAATGCGCCGGCTGCTTCTTGAAACCCTTCGCCCAGCATCACCAGCGGAATGCCGCCCATCAACGTTCCGGAGGGACAGATGTATTTGCAGAACCAAGGATCGCCCTGGCCAATGATATTCACAGCAACGGAGGGAAGAAGCACCACAAAGATCACAAGCACCGCATATTTGAAATATTTCAGCGTTCCTTCTCCCGGCAGTCTTTGAATTTTTATTTTCTTTGGAAGAGGAATTTTATGCAGTAAATCCTGTACAAGACCAAAGGGACACAGAAAACCGCAAACCAAGCGCCCCACAAGCGCTCCTACCGCCATCAAAAAGCCCAGCACATAAAAGGACATTTGATAATTCCGGCTGGCCAGCACGGATTGAAGTGCACCAATGGGACAGGACCCCAGCGCCCCCGGGCAGGAGTAGCAATTCAGCCCAGGAAGGCAGAATTGCTTCATGGGGCCCTGATAGATTTTCCCCTGGAGAAAACCGGTAAAGAATCCGTTGGAAAGGGCAGTGAAAATCAATTGAATCATCAGCCGGAATGAAAATTTCTTCTTCATTTTTTCTTCCTCAGCCAATGCCAATGCATTCCAGGCAGATCACAATCGCCTTTTCCAATATGGCCAGATGCTCTTCCCGAAGAATACCGATTCCAATAAACAGGGCACCGGCAATCAGCAGAATCAGCCAGGCATCATTCTTCATCCGAGTCATCGTTCCACTTCCTCGCTGGGCAAAAGCGCCATCACTTCTTCAATCACTCGTTGCCACTGATCGTAATTTCTGGATCCTATATAGGCATATCCCACCATTGTTCCCGTTTCATCCACAAATATGGTAGTAGGAACGGATGTTACATTGGAAAGTAGCTTTTGATGCAGCGTTTCGCTGGGCAGCAAATGAAGATAATCCGCCTTGGTAAGCTCAATAATTTCCTGGGCCAGTTCAATCTTGCTGTCGTTGTATCCATCGCTTACAATGCCGATGATCTGCACGCCCATTTCCTGCATATCTTCTGCAAGCGCAGCAAGGTCGGGTAATTCTGCCAGACAGGGATTGCAGTAGGTGGCCCACACGTTCACCATGGTTAGCTTATATCCTTTCAGCACATCCTCATTGGCAGGATTTCCCCAAATATCTTCCGCCTCAAAATCGGCAAGAATCATCCGCGCCCGGCGCTCTTCCTCTTGGGAAGAAATCATTTCATAGGGCCACTCCTGTGCTGCCCCAAGAGAAAATACATGGATAAAGCCCAATTCTTTGAGCTGGCCGGCTGCCGATGCCGCATCCTCTTGGGTTGATCCGTATACAAATATCTCAGCCTCCATATACGAATATCCACTATCCAGTATTTCTTTCACCTGGGCTTTGATGGTTTCCAAAGGGAAGTTGATGGCGCCGGGAATATGAAGCTGCGCATATTCCTCGCTGCTTCTCACATCAAATAAATTCAGATACGAAAGCGATTCCATGCGTGCCGTTGCTTCCTGAGGCGTTAGCACCGTCACCTCTTCGGCCACAGCAAAAGAAAACAAAAAAGTTACAGCCAATATAGCTACCCATAATCTTTTCATCGGTATAACCTCCTGATCAATTAGTCTTACGATGATATCATATCATGTCAATCGATTTTATTCAATAAGATTTACATTTAGTTTCCTTTTTCCCCTTGGCATATTGCGCGAAAAATGATAAAATAAATAAGATTCATAGGATTGAAGGAGTATGCTTATGCTCAAACGTACGCTTGCGCTGATTTTTATGCTGCTGATTTTGCCCCTTTTCGCCTTGGCTCAGGAGCTTTCCCTGGTGAGCGCCCCCCAGCTTGTGCGCCCCGGAAAAACGGAGCGGATCAGCTTTTATGCACCTCAGGCCGGGGAAGCAAGCCTGGAAGTGAACACAGCTTCCGGCGCTCTTGCTGCAGTGATCCGGCAAAATATGAATGCTGCCCAGGGAACCAACCACCTCACCTGGGATGGCATGAACGAAAGCGGCGTTCCGCTCCCTGCAGGCGACTATGTTTTCGTTCTTTCCCAGAACGGGCAAAGAGTAGAAGCGCCCTTCGTCATTGGTGAAGAAAGCCCGAAAATTCTCTCCATCAACGCAGCAGAGGAAATTTATACCGGCGATGCATGGCAGATTACCGTAAACCTCAATATGCCCGGTACTCTGACGCTGCGGGTAAAGCTTGGTGATGGCGAATGGCACACCTTCCTGGAAGAGGAAGCACCTGCCGGTGAAAGCCTGCACGTATGGGATGGCATTGTGGATGGCCAGCGGATCCCGGATGGCGATTATTCTGTGCAGTTAAAGCTCACCGACACCCAGGGCTTTTCAGGCACTACCCAGCAGATTTTCCTGGCCGTTGCCCCCATCATTACGCCTTCCCCTGTGCCTACTGCCACCCCCGCTCCAACGCCCCACATTGTGGTTCCCAGCGCCGTTACCACCCAACAGGACGAGGGCCTCAATTACTGGACGCTGCCCATGGGTGAATTAGATGAGGACGCCATTTGGGAAGTGATGATGCAGCCTATGATTGTGATTGACGGCGATCAAAAAAGCCAGTATGCCCTGCGCAAAGCGCCGGATGACAGCAAGGACAGAAGCAATATCGTGGGCGAAATCACCTGCGCCTCCCAGGGCGTGCATGTATTGGAAACGCTGGATAACGGCTGGTCTTTGATCGAAGCATATAATTCTTCTTACGGCGATGCCTACAATAAAAAGGGCCATCATGGCTCCGGCAATACGGATGATCTTATCCGTGGCTATGTGAAAACCTCTCTGCTTAAAACCGTGGAGCCCCGGGATGATTACGGCCTTTTGATTGATAAGCTGGAGCAGAAAATGTATATTTTTGCTTCCGGTGAGTGCATTGGCACATTGCTGGTATCCACCGGCCTGAATAATGATGAACAACCCTGGAATGAAACGCCTTCCGGTGAATATTTCATGATTAGCCGCTCCGGCGGCTTCCCTGCCGGCAATCTTTGGTGCGCTTACGGTATGCGCGTGAATGACGGCTGCCTGATCCATGAAGTGCCCTACATTGGCGATGCGGATACGCCGGCCAGTCAGCGGGATTATTCCTCCACTGTAAAGCTTCTTGGCAAAAAAGCCAGCCACGGCTGTATCCGCGTGCAGAAGGCGTCCAATGATGAGGGCCAGAATATCAAATGGCTGTGGGATAATATCAAGGTGCGCACGAAAGTGCTGATCTGGGATGATACAGGGCGGCTGCTGGAATATCCCGATGATGCTACGCCCCTTTACTACAACCCCAATGGTGGAAAGAATTATCACGAGGAAGAATACTGCACCGCCGTAAAGGATCGCTATCTCCCCCTCACCGGCTTTACCTATGGCGAATTGGATACCGGCATTTACGCCGATCTCACACCTTGCAACACCTGCGCCAGGATCATGCGCAAAAGCGAGATTGATGCGATTAATCAAGAAAACGGTTTTTAAACTGCCCTTTTGAAAACAACGGCTTGCTTTTTTCTCCGGCTGGTGGTATCATAAGATAGACGCGAAAGCGGAGAATACTTATGGAGGTGCTTTATCATGGCATACAAGATTACTGACGCGTGCATCAGCTGTGGCGCTTGCGAAGCTGAATGCCCCCAGCAGGCGATCTCTGAAGGCGATGGCAAGTACGAAATCGACGCTGAAAAGTGCATCGATTGCGGCGTTTGCGCTGATACCTGCCCCGTGAGCGCTCCCGAACAGGCCTAATTCCTGTTAGAGCAAAAAGGCCGCCGGTTTGCCGGCGGTTTTTTCTTTTTTTCTTTGGAAATTCCTTGACGGAGTCGGCCCAATTGCGCTATAATACCTTTTGCGCGAGTGTGTTGGAACTGGCAGACAACCGAGACTTAAAATCTTGTGCCCTCTGGGCGTGCGGGTTCGAGCCCCGCCACTCGCACCAGAACCAAGTCGTTTGACTTGGTTTTTTATTTTGCGCCAAATGAAGAAATGTTTTACAATCTTTAGATTTTTATTGACTCCGAAGCGGGTACCTTATTTGTAACCGTTTCAAAGCAGTCACACACTGTATTCATTCAGATGCGCAAAGAACCCCGGAATGTCAGATTCCGGGGCTATGTTTATACATGCAGTTGTTCTTTTCAGAGCCGTTCCACTGTTCCGTCCCGCATGGCCTTCATGGCTTTAAAGACCACCTGATGGCTAACGGTGGAATCGTTGATTTCGGTAGCGGAAAAGGTTGTTTGATCCCCTGCCACGCTGTTCAGAAAATCCAGCACCAATCGCACATCGCCGCCGCCATGTCCGCCAAAAGCGCCGGTCATATCCCCTGTTTCATTCAGCTTGTAATGAATCTCTTCGTATCCTTTTTCGGAAAATGCGTTGATTTTGCGCACTACATAAGCCTGATCCTCAAAAGTGCCCTTGATTTCGCCTTTGGTTCCTACGATATGGATATTCCGTTCAGACTTGGCCGCACCGCCCACCATGTTAAAAATGCCTGTGGCACCGTTTTCAAATTGCACCATCACGCTCTGATGATCACAGTTTCCATCCCGTTCAAAATCCCACACGCATTTTCCGTAGGGATTATCGGTAGAAAGGGATTCTCTCTTGCGTTCAATGGTCAGGTTTTCTTCATTTTCCAGGCATTTCCACACATACTGCCCCCAGCGGTTGGGATCGATAAGGTAATTGCCCTCCGCGGAGAAGGGACATTCCCGATTGAGCGGGCAATCCTTCATGCAGCGGTTTCCTGCCTTTTCAGGCTTATTATGCAGGCCAAACTGGAATTCACCGCCCATGCTGGCAATGGACATTGGCTTTTGCCGCACGAGCCACATCATCATATCCACGTCATGGCAGGATTTGGCCAGCAGCATGGGGGTAAAGCAAAGCTTTTCGCTGCGCCATTTTCCCCGCACATAGGAAACGGCCATGTGATGATAGCTTACATGCTCGCACATTTCAATTGAAATGATCTGCCCGATCTCCTCATCAAGCAAATGCTTCTTGATGGCAGAATAGAAGGGCGCATACCGCAGCACATGGCAAATAAACACCTTGCGCCCGCAGCGATTGGCCACTTCCACAATTCGGTTCATTTCCTCTTCATTGATGCAAAAAGGCTTTTCCAGAAGCAGATCATAGCCTTTTTCCAAAGTCGGGATCGCCGTCTGCACATGCAATTCGTCCATGGTGCCGTTGATCACCGCATCGGCAAATTTTTCCTGTTTGACCAGTTCGCTCACATCGTCAAAGCAGTTTTCTTCCGGTACCTGATAGCGTTCCCGCATGAGGCGCATGCGCACCGGATCCGGGTCCACAATACCAACCACTTTCATCCTGTCCGGGCAGCGAAGCGCTACTGAGCCGTATATATTTCCTGCGCGATTTCCCGCGCCTACCAAAATGACTTCAATGGTTTTTTTCATATGTTTCTTCCTCCAGCCGTCCTGTTTGCGCAATTAATATATCACAGTATCCTGCTCACTGCAATAGAGGATATTTTTTTTGCGTGCTATGCCCGGTGCATTCAGGCTTGCCCCGGTAAAAAAAGATGATCATCTGTCAGAAGATTATCTTTTTTGCTTATTTATTTTCTTTTCCATACCGTAATGCGCTGTTTGCCTGCCTTTAATTGGGTAAACGGCCCCGGTATTACCTTGCCTTCTGTGCTGACCCCAAGAAGATCCATTGAAAAATCGATTGCTTCGCCGTTTGGGTGTTCAAAGCCCTCTTCCGGGAAGCGCACATATCCAAGGCGTTCAGTGGTCACTTCCTCCAGCTCTGCTTCCGCTACCGCCCTGGGTACCTGAAGAACCAATTCAAGAGAATCCCCCCGCTCCTCCAGCACTGCGTCAAATCCCTCTGCTTCGATTGTATTTTTTTCTGCGCGGAAAGGCACGGCGTTTCCTGCATAGGCATTTCCTTCGATCCAAACAGGCTGGGGAATTGTGCGGCATTCCACAATGCCGGATGCGCTGGGCGAAGCATCATTGCGCGCAATAAATTCTTCCGGCGTGGTAAAGCGGTCATACAGCATGGAAAAAGGAGCGCATACATTTTCGCATGCATCATATTTCCCCATCATCACGTTATTGATCAATCTCGTATCCCCGCCCAAAATTTCGGCATATCCTGCCACCTGGGTGCTATGGGGCAAATGATAAGGAATATTTCTCCCCAGCCCTTCAACCCTTATATTCATGCTGCCTGCAAACAGATTATGCACCATCGCCATGCCCTGGGCAAAATCATCGTAAGAAAGCGGCGAGAGAAACACATTATGATCCACCAGGCAGGGGCCGTTTGAAACCTCCACCTGAAGATCTCTTGCGTTATTATATGTTACATTGCCGGTAATCCTGGTCCCCTGGGCCTGCCAATCAAGCCAGATAGCCTCCCTGCAATCATGAATATTGTTAGACGCGATCACCGTATCAATCGCCGCATGGAATTTTATTCCCGCAATTTCATGGCCCCAGAATTCCTGCTTGGCGGCAATGCGGTAAATTTCATTATGCTCGATGCGGGAAAATGCACAGCCCATATGTCCTACGATTCCTGCCTGCCCGCAATCATGAATCAGATTGTCTTTTACCACATGCGACCCCACATGCTCTTTATCCCATCCAAGTCTTATTCCTTTAAAAACTGCTTCCATCTGATAAAAATAGGCGGGCTTGCGCCGATAATGTGTATAGTTATTATCCCCCGTAGCCGCATCCTTGCCCAAACTGATGCCACAGCATTTGGCGTCATGAAGATGATTTTTTTCAGTCAGCCAACCCTTGCTCCAATGCGGCCCCAGGAGGCCCATCTGATCCGCCGTCGGCGGCGCCCAGGGGCATGCGGCATGGGCCATTTCAAAGCCTCGAACAGTCACATAATCAATCCCTGTCCGCTTAGGATAAAAGCAGCAGGGGCGCACGTTGATTTCAACCGTTTCATTATTGGGATCGGCCCCTTGGAAATTGCAGTAGATCGTGGTATTCTCCTCATCCACAACGGCGCGCCATTGTCTTCTTGTCGCCTCAGGATCCGGTAAGGGATGCGGCACCAGCTCGGCTGCATGATCCGGGCAATGGCCTTCCAGCCGGGCAGGGGCCTCGTGTAACGCTTCCAAAGAAACCGCTTCATACATAGATTCCCCATTCAGATACACATCCCCCAGATGTACATCGTATTCCTTGGGGAGCACCTTCCAATCCCCTTCAATTTTTCGATCGTATGGATTGAAATCACCAAAGAGCAGATTGGGAATCACCGCTTTATGCACCCGATCGTTTACCCTTTCCCATTTCTTGATGATTTCCGATCCTTTAATCACCGGATGTTCCCCCGGAGCCGCTTCAAACGTAATCCTCATTTGATCGTTGAGCCCACTGCACACCGGATCCACCCATTCCCGGTAAACTCCTTCATGCACCTGGATTGTATCTCCGGGCTTTACCATCCGTGCAGCGTGATTGATGGTACGGAAAGGAGCGTTCCTGCTTCCGTCCCCACGATCTGATCCGTTTATAGAAACGTGAAAGATCATTTTCTTTCCTCCTTCATTCAATTTACATTCGTTATGAAACATTATAACAAAACCAGCTTCAAAGTCAATAAATAAGCCGGTATTTCATGAATACCGGCGGATTGCAATTTCCACTTTTCTTCTCATTTTCCACTATTGCAGCACATAAGCAGCGTTTTCATCAGCAGTAATTCATAATCATAGCTGTAAGGATTGTCTCCGTCCCGGACAGCCTGGGCAAAGCGGATCATCATATTCTTATAGCGGTGATGATCCCCTGTTTCCACGGGCCTTGCAAAATCATGCCAGCCATGCCCCGGGTTTTCCTTCACCAGAGCCACTGTGGCAGGAGAGGAAATCATATATTGCCCTTGCGCCTTTTGTTCAAAGGGCTTGATTTCAAATGTACCCTTGCTGCCGCATACCACCAGCTGCCGTCTCGAATAGCCGTTTGGCTCTGCAGCGCAGGTTTTGATAAAGGAAGCCCCGTGGGGATAGCGGAATACAACGAAGCCAAAATCTTCCGTATTCACCCCCTCTATGCCGGTGGAAGCATTCAGAGGAATGATCTCCTCAGGCTCGCCCTGCAATTGCAGCACCAGGTCGATCAGATGGCAACCCAGGAAAAATGTCATGCCTCCGGGGAAGGCGCCCAGCCACTTCCGCTTTTCATTTTTGTGGCGCACGCTCATATGCGCTTCCACGGAATAGATTTCCCCCATTTCTCCTTCTTTCACCAAGCGCATCATTTCCTTTACGGAAGGATTATAGCGATACATATAGCCAGTCATAAAGGGGAGCTTCTTTTCCTTCAACGTATGAATCAGCTTTTCAAAGGAGGCAAGATTCGGACTGCCGGGCTTATCCATATACACGCCCACGCCCTTATCTGCAAATTTCTGCGCAATTTCGGTAGCCTGCAATTCCGCGCACTCAATCACCACCGCTTCAAGATCATCCATGCTCAGAAGTTCTTCTACCGTGAATCTGGGAACGCGGTTATAGGTATCCGGCACCCGAATGGTATCATCCGTTTCTGCAAAGCCCACTACGTCAAAATAATCCTTCAATTCCAGGATCGTATCAAAGGCGCAGATAGCATGATCATGGGAAGAACCGATTTGAGCAACACGAACAGGCTTCATTGTATTTGCCTCCAATCAAATTGTACAATAGGAAAAGACTTCTCCGTGCATAGACGATGATATACTTCCGGCGCTTCCTCGGGCGAATGCGTTTCCTCAATCATATCCCTGTAATTCAGCCGTTTCAAGGCAAGCAGGTTCAATTGGGCGCGCATATCATCCTTTTGCGTCCACATGCCGGGAGATGATTCATAAGCAGGGCGCGCTATGGTATGGGCACCGATAAGGGAAATGCCGGGCGCATGCACTTTATGATAATAATCAATGGAAAAATCAGAATGCCTGGTGCACCCAAGGAGAGCAATGCGCCCATATTTCCGCATACAATCAAGCGCCAAATCCAGCCCGCTGCCAAAGCCGGTTACTTCAACGCAGGCGCTCACCCCGCCGTGCGATACTGCTTTCACATTCTCGGAGAAATCCGATGCAAAAGGATCAAAGGCATAATCGGCACCAAGCGCCAACGCCTTTTCTCTTTTTTCCGACACAGGGTCCGCCGCAATCACCGGCACAGCGCCGGCAGCGCGCAGCTGGCGGATGGCCATCATTCCCAGAATGCCAACGCCCATGACCAATACAGGCTCGCCGATCTCTACGCCGCCTTCTCGGAGCG
>SVGW01000038.1 GCA_015056125.1 Clostridiales bacterium
GGCTTTCCAGCCCTGTGAAAAGGGATGGAAAGCCATTTTTGCAGTAAATGTGATGGATCGAATGGAAGACTGCTTTAGCTGACTTCCATTCGCAGTTTGTCGAAAATACTTTTTCGACAAACTGAAGCTGACAAGCAATCGCTTGCCAGCTTTTTCATTATTTCCACTGATCAAACAGACGGTGGAATCCTTCCAAAATCCCCGGAAGCGCTATATTCTCCGCTGCCACTGCCGGAAGCTCCGCTACGATCTGCCCATCCAGCAGAACCCGCACCTTGCCCAATTCCTGCTCCTTTTCTACCGGCGCTGCAATGCTTTCCGGAAGCTCCGTTTCAAAGCTGAGCTTGCTCCCCTGTCCTGCCTTGAGCAGCATGGAAAGGCCGCTGCCAAGCGCCACGTCCACTTTGTCCCTGGCTCCCATCGTAACCGGCACCTGCACGCCCACCAAATCCCCCTTTTGCGCCACTTGGGTGCGGGAATAGGTGGCAAAGCCGTAATCCATCATGGCCCTGGCTTCATCAAAACGGGTTTGACTGTTGGGCACCCCCAGCACCACCGCGATCAGCCGCATCCCATTTCTTTCCGCCGTCGCGCACAGGCAATATTTAGCCTCATTGGTGGAGCCGGTTTTCATGCCATCGCAATCCGTATAAAAGCGAACCAGGCGATTGGTATTGGTCAAATCCGTGGTACGCCCGGATGGATGGGTCAGGGTATCCAGCCAGGTGGCTGAGTAGGAAAAGAATGTGGGAAAACGGCAGATTTCCCGAGCAATGATGGATACATCCCGAGCAGTGGTATACTGGCCATCCGCAGGCAATCCTGTACAATTTGCATAGCGGGTGTTTTCAAGGCCCATTTCCCCGGCCCTTTCATTCATGAGCGTTACAAAGCTTTCCTCCGTGCCCGCTATATATTCCGCCAAAGCCACTGCGCTGTCATTTCCGCTGGCGATAATGGTGGATTTGAGCAAATCTTTTAGCGGGTACACTGCATGCGCGTCCAGAAGAGCCTGGGATCCTGTCTGTGCGGCTGCATTGGGCGATACGGTCACCCGATCATCCAGAGCGATCCCGCCCTCCTCCAGCCTTTCCAGTACCAGTAGAATGGTCATTAGCTTGGTAACAGATGCTACCGGACGCCTTTCATCCGCATGCTTTTCAAATATTACCGCCCCTGTTTCCGCATCCATCAAAAGGACGCTGGGGGCCGTCAGTGTCATGGGCGTTCCTTCTTCCAGCGGCTTGGCAAAGGCGGATGGGAGAAGCATGCAAAACGCAATTCCCAGACAAAATATCTTTTTGACTTCACAAAATAAACGGGCCATGCTGCATTCCTCCTTTATACGAATCAGCATAGCCCGATTTGTGTTATTTTATTCGCTTAGCCCTTTACCTTGGCAAGCGCTTCCTCTACCCGCGCTTTGGTGGCATAATTGAGGGGGGAGAAGCGGCCTTCCAGGGCCTTTTCCAGCTTGGCCTTGGCTTCCTCCATCTTTCCATCCTCCATATCATACTGAGCCAGGAAATACAGGGTATCGATCTGGGAATCCTTCCGCTCAATGGCCTTTTCAAAATATTCGCGGGCGGTCTTTTTATCATTGAGAAGCCGGTAATACACTTGGCCCAGGTTATCCAGGGTCACAGGGTCTTCATCATCATATTCCAGGGCCTCCAGGTTATAAGCCAAGGCCTTTTCGGCATCGCCGGTTTCAATATAGAGAAAGCCCAGGCTGCCATAGGTAAGCCCGCTCACACCGCGCTTATGAGAGGTTTCCAGCATACGAATGGCCTTATCCAGATCCCCCAGCTTATATTCGGCCACGGCATAATTCATCCACAATTGAATCCGGCGCTCATCATTCATATCCTTGGCTTTTTCCGCCTTTTTGAGCACCTCCTTGGCTTTTTTATAATTTTCTTCGCCGCCTTCGCGAAGCAGCAGCACACTGTAATGCATCATATAAGCCGCGTTCACAACGCCGCCGTTATAAAGTTCCTCATAGCCAGCCTTCGCGCCGGCCAAATCACCGTTCTGATGCTTGAGCATAGCCTTTCGCATCTTAATGCCATCCATGAATCCCATCGTCCATTCAATCCCTTCTCGCCTTCAAAAGCAGGCGTTGATATCTCTTTTGCAAAGCGGCCATTTCCTGCGCACTGCTGCCATTGGCAGCCAGGATAATCGCCTTTCTGGTATATTCGATAGCTTTTGGAATATCCCTTTTTCTGTGCTCGCAAATTTTCGCCATGGCCACCAGTGGTGCAATACCGCCCTGGCGGGAGGCAATCATCCGCTCATACACATGCGCCGCCTCTTCATAATCCCCTTCTCTTCGAAAGGTTTCCGCCATGCGCGCCCGGGCCATAGCAGAAATCGCCCCCCGATCGGCAGCCCGATAGCACATCCTGGCCCCCTCCATGCGGCCTCTTTTTTCATATACGCGCCCCAGGCTGAATATATCTTCCGCCGCCGGTGCATTCAAAGGCAATTCATGAAGAGAAAGCAGCCTATGTAAAATATGAGCAAGGGATACAATATCCTGCTCGTTATGCTCCAGAATATCCTCCAGCAGGGAAAAGTCCTTGGTTTTGAGGAAGGAAAAATACCTTTCCGGCACCAGCGCACCGGGCAGATCATCCACCCGCTCCACTCCCAGCACCGCCGCTTCCAGGCAGCTCAGATTACATTTTTTCAGCCGCAGCTTCCACACTCTTCTGGCGGCAGGCAAAAGATCCAGATGCGGGCGGGCAAGCAGCTTTTCCCGCATGCGCTGCATGGTAAAGCGCACGTCCAAGAGAGGCATATCAAAGGTGGCGCCGTTAAAGGTGCAAAGCACCTTGGCTTTTTGAATATCCCTGGCGGTCTTTTCCAGCACAAAGGATTCTTCGTCATAGTCCCGCATCAGATATTGGCGCACCACAAAGGCGTTTTCCTCAAAAAAGCCGACCCCAACCAGGAACGCTACAGTTCCCGCTCCGTGGGATAATCCTGTGGTTTCCGTATCCAGAAAGCAGATTTCTTCCCTGCAAAAGTCCTCATATTCTTTCCCCATCATCAGGGATAGAAGGCTCCCGGATATTAAGGCAGGTAGATCGAACTCGGAAAGAGGAAAGCGAATCTCCTTCACATAGCAATCCTGAGGAGCAGGCTTTACGGGCTTGGCGGCCTTGGGTGCTGTGGCCCTGAGCTTATCACGCAAGGAAACCATATTAATGCACCTTCCCGTCGAGTGCATCCTGAAGCGTTACCCCCTCCGGAAGGAAATAAGCCGTCATTTCCTCAATGGTGGCATTCTGCTCTTCTTCCGTAGTGCCAGCGGCATCGCAAATTTCTTCAAACAGGCATCCATCCCCATTCAGGGCATTATCCATAATGCCGTAAAGCAAATAGGCATTTCCCTTTACCAGCACGTATTCGGGCAAGAGCATCGCCTGGTGGGCATAGGTTTCATAGGGCACATGCAGCCATTGCACGGCGCTGGCATGCTGAACGCCCAGATAGCGGAAGTGCCAAGGCTCGGCTGCATAGCCGGTAATATCGTCCCATTCCGCCAGATAGCGCACGATAAAGCCAAATCGATGGCAATTGGCATAGAGCCACTGGCCCTCGGCGGTTTCCCCAAAGCCGCTGTTTAAAAGGCGAAAACTATCGCATACAATATCCATGGCCAATCCCAGCTGATGCTCGCTGGCACCGGCAGGGGCCACCTTGCGCCATGCTTTTTCCTTGCTGCCCACCGCTTCCACTTTATTGTTGAACATCACCTGCTGAAGGCCATACGTGCGATAGCCGGAAACGGCCAGCAGGGTATAGCCCTGTTCATCCTTTGCCGCCTGAAACATTTTTTCCAGTGCCCTGGCCGCTTCTTCCCGCATATAAATGCTTTCCTGCTGGCTTTTTTTATTGGTGGGCACATCGGGCTTTACCAAATCTCCCGGCTCATATTTCTTGGTGATCTTTTCATCCCGGTTGACCAGGCGAAGCATTCCGTCATCATCGAAGGAAGCAGCGTTTGCACATACTGAAAAGCCCAGCATAAATGCTACGCATAAGTAGATCGCAAGGATGGCTTTTTTCACAGCAGCTTCCTCCCATTCTCAGTAGTAAAAGGAAAGTTCCTCTTCCCCGTCCTCCGTCACATCCACAACCGTCACTTTCAGCCGGGCGCGTTCTTTCAGCAGCGCTTCAAAATCCCCGCCATTTTTTTCGTATTCCTCAATATAGGCCTGCCATTCCCTGGTAAACTCCTCCAGGGAAAGATGATTTTCCATGATATATGCAGCGGCTTCCGTGCCCACATAGCGAAAATGCCAAGGCTCGTATTTTATATTGGTTTCTTCTTCCTTATCCTCCATATAGCGGAGAATAAAGCCAAATTCATGGCAGTGCGCTTCCATCCATTGTGCTTCCTTTTCCAGCGCAAATTTCTCATTCATGCCATCCTTCTGGGTCCATTCGAAATTGAGAATATCCACCCCAAGCCCGGTCTGATGATCGCTGGAGCCAGGATACGCCACCAGTCCATCATCGTATCCATATTTATCCAGCCGGTTATAGTACATGGTGTTCTGGGTTTGATAGCTGCGATAGGTACTCTTCACATAGAGCGTGTATCCATCCGCCTTGGCCGCTTCAAACATAGCAATCAAAGCCTCATTTGCCGCCTTGCGCAGCTCCATTTCACCGCCTGCGCCCCGCTTGGCTGTCACCTTCACCAAATCATCCGGAATATAGGAAGAATCCAGCAACGTTTCCCGATTGGTAAGAATAATATAATCCCCGGGATCATCCAGGATTTCGGGTGCCAGCGGGTATTCCCATTCCGGCAGTGACTCCGCCATAGCAGCCGGAAGCATTAAAACCATCATCAAAAAAAGCAGCAAAAATTTCTTCATGGCGTTCACTCCCTTTCAAGCAGTGCATACTGCGCTTCTCTCAATTGATCGATATAATATTCCAAAGGAATATCCAGTTCATAAATTCTTTCTGCATGCTCTTTTCCCACATAGCGCACATGCCATGGCTCATAGGAATAGCCAGTAATCTCCGTCCATTCGGCTTTGTAGCGAATGATATAGCCAAAGCGATGGGCATTTTCAGCCACCCATTTTCCCTCCTCCGTGCCTGCAAAGGATTCTGTGAGGGATTTATTGCGCTTGCAGCCAAGATCCATGGCCAATCCCAATTGGTGCTCACTGCATCCCGGCAGGGCCACCAGGAGCGACGCCGCTTTCTTTCCTGCGTTTTTGATCTTTCGCTCATAGATGGAGGCCTGCTGGCCATAGCTGCGATAGCCGGAAATGGCCACCAAGGTATAATTCATTTCAGCCTTAGCCGCCTGAAACATTTCCTCCAGCGCCAAGGCGGCCTCTTTTCGCATTTTGATATTACTGTTTGTCATTTGCACATTGGGCTTCACCAGATCATTCGGCACATAATCGGAAGAAATAGCATAGTCCCGATTGATCAGAAATAAATTTCCTCCCAAGCTCATCTCTTCTGCATAATTTTGCAGGGTATCCTGGCCCAAAGATAAAAGCATGGTCAGCAGCAAAAATAATTTGGCAAGCATCTTTGATCTCCTTCGCCGGATCTTTTGATCCGCTTAAGCATCTTCGTCCGCCAGAATCATGCTGCCATACTTAGCGGCAATCTGGCCTGCGGCGTCCTGCTTGAGCATCACAGTAACCCGGGTGCCCGTATCTTCATAGGTTTCTTCCACCACGCGGCCCTTCTGCCGAAGCTCTGCCACTGCGCCATACTGAGCAAATGGAACCAGCAAGGTAAGCTTCTGCTCCGTTTTTCTCAATTGCATGGCAATAGCGCCAAAGAGCGCGTCCACTCCCTGGCCCGTTTTGGCAGAAATGCGAATGGCGCCGGGCAGCAAGGGAATTTCTCCCTCTACCTGTTCTTCGCATAGATCGCATTTATTGAGCACGTTGAGGCGTGGCTGGGTATCCGCGCCAATCTGCGAGAGCACTTCTTCTACAACCTTGTGCTGAAACAGCATATCGGGAGAGGAGGCGTCCGATACGATCACCAGAAGATCTGAAAGCGCCGCTTCTTCCAGCGTGGACTTAAAGGCTTCTACCAGATCATGAGGCAGCTTGCTGATAAAACCCACCGTGTCCACCAGCAAAAATTCCCCGCCGTCCGGCAGCTGCACCTTTCTGGATACAGCGTCCAAGGTGGCAAACAGTTTATTTTCCGCATAGACCCCTGCATCGGTGATTTGATTGAGCAGGGTGGATTTACCGGTATTGGTATAGCCCACCAGGGAAACGATGGGCACGGCATTTTTTTCCCTGCTCTTTCTGCGAAGCTGGCGCTGCTTTTGCAAGGCGTCCAATTCCCGTTTCAGGGCCGTGATCTGCTCCCTGATTCTGCGCCGGTCAATTTCCAATTTGGATTCGCCGGGGCCCCTTGTGCCGATACCGCCGCCCAATCGGGAAAGAATCAGGCCCTGGCCAATCAGGCGGCCCGCCCGATATTTTAACTGGGCCAATTGCACCTGCAATTTGCCTTCGCCCGATTTGGCACGCTGGGCAAAAATATCCAGGATCAATGTGGTACGGTCAATCACCTTTACGCCGATAATTTCTTCCAGGTTTCGGGTCTGTGCGCCGGAAAGCTCATCGTCAAAAATCACTACGTCCGCTTCCGCAGCCTGGGCGTCCAATTGCAATTCCATGGCCTTGCCGCTGCCAACAAAGGTTGCGGTATCCGCCTTGGGGCGCTTCTGAAATACCCTTCCCACCACCTGGGCGCCAGCGCTCTCGGCCAGGGCGGCTAATTCATCCAAAGACTTTTCGCTGTCGATGCCAACCAGCAGCGCTCGTTCCGGGTTCTCTCCCAGATCACCCTCATCCCCCTGCAAAACCCTTGCTTCGGATAATGCAATTTCTTGCATCCATCCTTGCTGGGGCAGCTTTTTGAGGGGATATATTTCACTTTCCACTACGCCAGGAATGCCATTCACTTTTTCCGTGAGGAATGCCGCGCTCACACCGGTGATCTGCCCCTGCTCATTCACGCCCACGGCGCACATGCTATCCAGCATCAGAGAGCGAAGGGCCGCCAAATCCACATCCGAAAGCCTGGCAGAGCCGCCCGGATGCGTATGAATGCAGCGAACAAAAGAAAGCCGCTTGGCATTCCTGCGCAGGCGCAGATCGGACAGGGGCACGCTGTCGATCACCCCCACCGTCACATCCAGCACATCGCCATCGCGGCTCACATATACGGCAATTTCCCGGTTTAAAGCGCACGAATGCCGCGCAAGCTCCAGAAGGAGATCACGCGGCGCAAATTCGTCCAATTCAAATGGGCAATCGTAAATCGCCTCCAGCTCGGCCAGCTGACTATCGCGAATGCCCGTAATATTTCCATGTACTTGAGACATATTGCTCCTTTTTGCCCGGAGCAGGACGCAAAACCCTTATTCTCCGGAATGATTTTTCATATAATCTTCCACTGCCGCATGGATGGCTTCTTCAGCCAGCAAAGAGCAGTGCATTTTTACAGGAGGAAGCCCGTCCAGAGCATCAGCTACAGCCTTGTTGGTAAGCTGCAGGGCTTCTTCCAGGGTCTTTCCCTTCACCATTTCGGTGGCCATGGAGGAGGTGGCGATGGCGGCGCCGCAGCCAAAGGTCTTAAACTTTACGTCCACGATCACGCCATTTTCCACTTTCAGATACATTTTCATAATATCGCCGCACTTGGCGTTGCCCACCGTGCCCACGCCATTGGCGTCCGGGATTTCGCCTACGTTGCGAGGATTAGAAAAATGGTCCATTACTTTTTCGCTATACATTGTATTTTTTCCTCCTTGCTCAAAGAGCCTGTCTTTCCGGTTATTCTTTCCTTCAAATCAAGCAAAAACCCAGGAATTACTTAGCTTTTTCCTCTTCCAGATACAATTCATACAGGGGGGACATATCCCGGAGAGTTGTAACAATTTCGGGCAGCACCCGCAATACTTCCTCCACTTCCTCTTCCGTATTGGTATCAGCGAGAGAAAGCCTGAGGCTTCCGTGAGCGATCTCATGAGGAAGTCCAATGGCAAGCAGTACATGGGAAGGATCCAGGGACCCAGAAGTGCAGGCGGAGCCGGAAGAAGCAGAAATGCCAGCCAGATCCAAGCGAAGCAGCAGCGCTTCCCCTTCCACAAAGCGAACGGATACGTTCACATTGCCAGGCAATCTCTTGAAGGGATGGCCGTTTAAGCGGGTGTGAGGAATCTTTTCCAGGATGCCATTGATCAGCTTATCCCGGAGCATCATCATCTTGCAGGCGTTTTCTTCCATATTGCTGCAGGCCTTATAGAGAGCAGCAGCCAAGCCCACGATGCCGGGCACGTTTTCCGTGGTGGCGCGGCGGCCGCGTTCCTGAGCGCCGCCATGCATAAAGGTTTCCACCTTGGCGCCGGTGCGGATATACAGAGCGCCCACGCCCTTGGGGCCGTGGAACTTATGGCCGGAAAGAGAGAGCAAGTCCACATTCCAATCATTCACGTCCACCGGGATGGCCCCCACCGCCTGCACAGCGTCGCAGTGGAAAAGCACCTTGTGGGCTTTGGCAATCTTGCCAATTTCCGCGATGGGCTCGATGGTGCCAATTTCATTATTGGCCGCCATGATGGAAATCAGGATGGTCTGATCCGTAATGGCCTTTTCCACGTCTTCCGGATTTATCAGGCCGTATTCGTCAACCGGCAGATAGGTCACTTCAAAGCCCTGCTTTTCCAGCCATTCGCAGGTATGCAGCACGGCGTGATGCTCAATCTGGCTGGTGATGATATGATTGCCCTTCTTTTTATTGGCAAAGGCAGCGCCCTTGATGGCCCAGTTATCGCTTTCAGAGCCGCCGGAGGTGAAATAAATTTCATTGGCCTTGGCGCCCAGGCAGGCAGCCACCGTGCGGCGGGCGTCCTCCATCTTCTGGCGGGCTTCCCGGCCGGTAGCATGAATGCTGGAAGCGTTGCCGTAGGTGAGCCCAAAGCAGGGCAGCATCACCGAAAGGGCTTCCGGCGCAATAGCGGTAGTTGCAGCGTTATCCATGTAAATTCTATCCATGGTTTATGCGTCTCCTTTTATATTTTGGTTGATCATATCGGTTAAGGTAATCCCATCCAGAAGCCCATTGATCTGGTCGGTCAGATACGCCCACACGCCCTTGGCGGCGCAGTTTCCGCCCCGGGGACAGGCATGCTCCGGCTCCCCTACGCATTCAGAAAGGCTCAGCGGCCCTTCCATTGCTTCAATGATATCCCGCATGGTAATTTCTTCGGGGCTGCGGGAAAGATGATAGCCTCCCTGAGCGCCCCGCACGGTTTTCACCAGCCCTGCCCTTCTTAAATTACCCAGCAGCTGCTCCAGATACTGCTCCGGCAGCCCCAATTCGGCAATAGCCCGCAGGGATTGGGGGCCTTCCCCATCGTGCTGCGCCAGATACACCATGGCATAAAGCCCGTATTTTCCCTTGGTTGACAGCTTCATGAGCGGCCTCCTTTCGTAATTCCGACAAATTTTATCGGATTTCGCAGTAAGCATAACATGAACCATTTTCTTTGTCAATATACCCGACAAAAAAAGTAGGAATTATTTTAATAAAATTTTTCCTCTGCCGCCCGTTCTTTTTTTCGCCTGCAGGAATGGACAAATCCTTCAATAAATGCTAAAATATAAGTTGGTTTTTTATGAAGTAACAGGAGGTATCCTCTTTTGAACGCAAGTGCGCTTGAGCGACTGGAAATGCTGCTGGAAAAGGTTCAGAAGCCCGCCCGGTATATCGGCGGCGAAATGAACGCTGTGTTAAAGCCTTGGGATAGCGTGAAGATTCGCTTTGCTTTCTGCTTCCCGGATACTTACGAAATCGCCATGTCCCATCTGGGCATGAAAATTCTCTATCATTTGATCAATGAACGAAGCGATGCTCTGTGCGAGCGCGTATGCATGCCCGATGCCGATATGGCCGATCTGATGCGCCAGGAGCAGGTACCCCTGTTCGGGCTGGAAAGCCGCAATGAACTCAAGGATTTTGATATTGTGGGCTTTACCCTGCAATATGAAATGAGCTTTTCCAACATTCTTGAAATGCTGGACCTTGGCAATATCCCCGTTTACGGTCGGGACCGCGGAGAGGATATGCCCCTGGTGGTAGCCGGCGGCCCCTGCGCCTTTAATCCAGAGCCCCTGGCCCCCTTCATCGATGCCTTTATGATCGGCGATGGCGAAGAAGTGATGCATGAGCTCATCGATACGGTGCGCGATTGCAAAGAAAAAGGCGCATCAAAGAAAGATACGCTCCGGGCTTTGGCGCAGGTAGAGGGCGTTTACGTGCCCTCCCTCTATGAAGCTGCCTACAATGAAGATGGCACCCTGTCTTCCTTTGCCCCCATTGACGATGCCGCGCCCGCCGTGGTAAAAAAGCGGGTGGTCAAGAACCTTTCTAATGCGGTTTACCCTGATAAAATTCCCGTTCCCTACACCGATATCGTTCATGACCGGATGGTGCTTGAAATCATGCGGGGCTGCACCCGGGGCTGCCGCTTCTGCCAGGCGGGTATGCTCTATCGCCCGGTAAGGGAGCGCAGCATGGACAGGCTTCTCCAATTGGCCGATTCCCTGCAAAAATCCACCGGCTATGAAGAAATGTCCCTTTCTTCCCTGTCCTCCGGCGATTTTACCTGCCTACCTCAATTGATCAGCGAACTGATGAAGCGCTATCAGGATAAAAGGGTGAGTGTGAGCCTGCCCTCCATGCGTATTGATAATATCGTAAAGCAATCCCTGGAGGAAACCCAGCGGGTAAAAAAATCCGGGCTCACCCTGGCTCCCGAAGCCGGCACCCAGCGCCTTCGGGACGTGATCAATAAAGGCGTTACGGAAGAAGATTTGATCCGCGCCGTCACCGATGCCTTTGAATGCGGATGGAGCAGCGTGAAGCTCTACTTTATGATGGGCTTGCCCACTGAAACCGATGAGGACCTGCAGGGCATCGGCCACCTTGCCAAAAAAGTGGTAGACGCTTACTATTCCCTTCCCAAGGAGCAGCGCGCCAAGGGCCTCAGGGTCACTTGCTCTGCTTCCGTATTCGTGCCCAAGCCTTTCACTCCCTTTCAGTGGGCTGGTCAGGATACCATTGAAACCGTGCACGAAAAGCAGGAAGCACTGCGCCAGTATCTGAAAATCAAATGCGTCAATTTCAATTGGCATGAAAGCCACCTCTCCATGCTGGAAGCCTGCATTGCCAGGGGAGATCGTCGTATCGGCGATGTGATCTATCACGCCTGGAAGCGCGGCTGCCGGATGGACGGATGGAATGAGCATTTTAAAATGGATCAATGGCTGGCTGCTTTTGAAGATTGCCAGCTGGATCCTTCCTTCTATGCTTACCGGGAACGCCCCTATGAAGAATTGCTCCCCTGGCAGTTTATCGATGCAGGCGTGAGCCAAGAATATTTAAGGCGAGAAAACGAAAAGGCCAAGGCCGGCACCGTCACCAGAGATTGTCGCCACGGCTGCAACGGCTGTGGGCTGCACAAATGGGACGTGTGTGATTGGGTGCAAAATCCGCCCCTCAAAGATACCGATCAAACCAGTGCGCCGATTTTTGATTAAGGAGGGCTCATCCAAATGAAAATGATCGTTGTATTTGAAAAAGCCCCCCGTCTGCGCCATATCGGGCATCTGGATTTGATGCGCGCCATGCAGCGCGCCCTTCGCCGTTCCAATTTGCCTCTTCGCTATTCCCAGGGCTTCAATCCCCATATCCTTTTAAATTTTGCCGCGCCTCTTTCCGTGGGCATGCCTGGAAAAAGGGAAATCATGGAGGTGCCCATTGAGGGCACAATGAGTGCAGAAATGTTTAAAGAAAGGCTTTCCGCTGCTCTGCCCCCCGATCTTCCCTGCCTTTCCGTTCATAGGGTGGATGATCGTCACCCGGCTCCCATGGCACAGCTTTCCGCCGCTACCTATGAAGCCAAATTGGCCGATGTGCCAAATGGCCTTGAGGAAGCCATCCAGCGCTTTGTTGCTCAGGATGAAATTCCCGCCATCCGCAAAACCAAAACGGGTATGAAGCCCTGTGATTTAAGGCCCATGATTTATCAGCTTTCTTTGAAAGACGATAAATTGCTCATGACACTGGCCCTTTGCGAAAAGGCCACCTGCAAGCCCGATCTTTTGCTTTCTTCCCTTTTTGAATTTGCCCAGATGGAGCGGCCCCGGATGCTCATCACCAGGCTTCAGTTGCTGGGCGAAGAGCAGGGTGTATTCAAGCCCCTGGAAACCCTATGAGCAAGCAGATCCTGTTGGAGCAAAAAGACGGCCGACGGGAAATTGCCCTGATGGAGAATGGAAAGCTCCTCGCCTTTTCCCGGGAAAAGGACGCCGCCATTGAGGCTGAGCAAATTTATCTTGGCATTGTGGATCGCATTGTAAAGGGCATGGAAGCCGCCTTTGTCCGCCTGGGTAAGGATCATGTAGGTTTTCTCCCTTTCTCTGAATGCAAAGCGCGACCCCGCTCCGGTGACAAAATTCTTTTGCAGGTAAAACGCCCGCCCGTTGGCGAAAAGGCGGCCTATCTCAGCTGCGATATCTCCCTTGCAGGCAGATTGGCGATCCTCACTCCCTTTTCCCAGCGTTTCTCCGTATCCAAGCGCATTGAAAATGAGGAAGAAAGGAAAAAGCTGCTGGCGATTGCGAAGAATCTTTCCCCCGAGCAAATGGGCCTGGTGATGCGCCAGGAAAGCGCAGGGGCCAGCGAGGCAGAAATTTCCAACGAAATTGAAGCGCTTTCCCAAAGATGGCAGCATATTTGGGCTGCATCTTCTTCCTGCACGGCGCCCTGCCTGATTCAGGAGCGGGAGGATGCGCTGCTTCGTCTCCTTCGGGATGAGCGGGGCGAAATGGATCAATTGATCACCAATGCTCCGGATCAGCTTCCCTCCCTTTCCCTGCCCGTCTCCTTCTGCGAAAATCCTTTTGCGATTTATAATATCGCTTCCAAGCTGGAAAAATCGTTTCAGCGCAAGGTGTGGCTGGACTGCGGCGGCTTCTTAGTGATCGATCGCACGGAAGCTATGACGGTCATCGACGTAAACAGCGGCAAATATACCGGCCTTAAATCCGGCACGGAGCAATCCTTCCTAAAGCTGAATCTGGAAGCTGCCCGGGAAATCGCACGGCTCCTTCGCCTTCGCAATATCGGCGGCATCATCATCATCGATTTTGTGGATATGCAGGAAGAAGAAAGCCGCTCCCTGGTTGCCGCCGCCATGCAGGAAGCCCTGCTCCAGGATCCTGTCAAATCCGTGATCCACGGCTTCACGTCCCTGGGCCTGATGGAAATGACCCGCAAAAAAACCGAAGTATCTTCTTCAGCCTTTACGCACTGCCCCCACTGCCGCGGCACGGGCTATATTGAGGAAAAGCTATGAGAAATGAAACCACCGTTCGCATTCCCCCCGAGGAAATTCTCTACCAGCGTGAGCTTTCTAAGCAGTTTTCTCTGCTGAAAAATCGGCCCCGCACCTATTTCATCGTCACCTACGGCTGTCAGATGAATGCCCATGATTCCGAAAAACTGGCCGGCATGCTGGAAGAAATGGGCATGACCCTTGCCCCCGCCAAGGAGCAGGCAGATTTTGTGCTGCATAATACCTGCTGCATCCGGGATAATGCTGAAAGAAAAGCCCTGGGCAATGTAACCTGGCTTAAAGAAATCAAGAAAGAGCGGCCGGATCTTTTAATCGGCGTATGCGGCTGCATGGTGCAGGAGCCCGGTATGGCCGAAAAAATTCTGCGCCAGTATCCTTTTGTGGACGTGGCCTTTGGCACCGGCAATATCCACCGGCTGCCCGAATTACTTTCCAAGGCTGTGGAAAGCCGCCGGAGGGTAGTGGCCGTGCCCGATGAACAGAGCACCTTGATCGAAGGCCTGCCCATTCAGCGGGAATCTTCCTTCCAGGCGTATGTGACCATCATGTACGGGTGCAATAATTTCTGCTCCTACTGCATTGTGCCCTATGTGCGGGGAAGAGAGCGTTCCCGCGCCGCCGATGATATTGTGCGCGAAGTGGAAGGGCTGCAGGAAAAGGGCGTAAAGGAAATTATGCTTCTGGGGCAAAACGTGAATTCCTATGGAAATGACATGGAAAACGGCATTTCCTTCCCCAAGCTTTTGCATCGCCTGGGGCAAACCGGCATCCCCCGCATCCGGTTTATGACCTCCCATCCCAAGGATCTTTCCGATGCGCTGATTGAAGAAATGGCGGTGAATCCCGCCCTTTGCCATCATCTGCATCTCCCGGTGCAATCCGGCAGCAACAGGATTCTTACCGCTATGAACCGGCGCTATACCAGAGAGCAATATCTGGAAAAGGTGAAAAAAATCCGTGCCGCCGTTCCCGATATCGGCCTCACCACCGATTTGATCGTTGCTTTCCCCGGAGAAACGGAGGAGGATTTTTTAGATACCATGGCGCTTGCGCGGGAAGTCTGCTATGATAGCGCCTTTACCTTTATCTATTCTCCCCGCATCGGCACCAAGGCCGCCGATCTTCCCGGCCGCATTGATCCTGCCATTGCTTCTGAGCGCATTGAAAAGCTCATTGCCCTTCAGGATGAAATGACCCAGAAAAACTTTGCTACCCTCATCGGCGCCCGGGAAACCGTGCTGGTCACCGGCCATGCCAAGCGGGATGAGCGCCAGCTCACTGGCAAGTGCTCCCGCAATATCAGCGTCAATTTTGAAGGCAACCCCGATAACATCGGCAAAATTTTGCCGATTAAAATAACTGCCGCCAGCAAAACCACGCTTCGCGGCGAAATTTTGGAAGGAGAATGATCCCTATGAATCAGTCCGTCATCGAAAAGGCCCAGGAGCTGGCCGCCGTCATCGCTAAGTCCCCCGAATTCATCTCCATGCGCGCCACTGAAGACGCCGCTGCCCAGGATGAAGCCATGGTGGAAGCCTTTGGCCGCTATCATGAATTGCATCATGAAATCGAAGAAATCTCCATGCAGGAAAACCCTGATTTTGATAAGATGGGTGCCCTGACTCATGAAATGGAAACCGTGCAGGCTCAGATTCAGGAAATGCCCATGGCCAAGGCCATGCAGCAGGCCCAGCAGAATTTTGCCGCCATGATGCAGGCTGTGAATGCCGAGCTTTCCAAGGTGCTCGCTCCCGAGCAGGAATCCTGCGGCGGCGATTGCCATAGCTGCGGCGGCCACTGCCACCACTAATTTCATTTTTTCACAAAAGTATCTAAAAGATAAAGGAGCATCACCGCATGGCCACCCTATCCCCCATGATGCAGCAGTATATGCGCTTAAAGGAGCAAAACCCGGATACCTTGCTCTTTTTCCGCGTAGGCGATTTTTATGAAATGTTCTTTGAGGACGCGATCACCGCCAGCCGGGAATTGGAATTGACCCTCACCGGCAAGGAATGCGGCCTGGAAGAGCGTGCGCCCATGTGCGGCGTACCCCACCATGCCATTGATACCTATGTATCAAGGCTTGTGGAAAAGGGATATCGGGTGGCCATCGGTGAGCAGCTCACTGATCCGGCCCTTTCAAAAGGGCTGGTAGAACGGGATATCGTGCGCATCATCACCGCCGGCACCCTCACCGATTCCGCCTTTATTGGCGAAAAAAGGAATAATTTCCTCTGTTCCCTCTGCGTAAATGGAAAGCGCGCCGGTCTGGCTGCCTGCGATGTATCCACCGGTGAATTTTTTGTGCAGCAGATGGCCGCGGAAGAAACTGCCGTCAAATCCGCCCTGGCTGCCCTAAATCCCGGCGAAGTAATCACCAATGATCTGGAATTTGCTCAGCCCTGCTCCCCCATTCGCTGCCTTGTCTATGTCGCCTCCGCTTTCCATACCCCAAACGCTAAAGATACCCTTCTTGCCCACTTCAAAGTGAATTCCCTCATCGCTTTGGGCCTGGATCAATCCCTTTCCGTGGCTGCCTGCGCAGCCGGGGCCCTGATGCGTTACCTTAACGAAACCCAGAAAAATTCTCTCCAGCATATCATGAATATCCGGGTGCAGGAAAAGGGCGATGTGATGCCTCTGGACGCTGCCACCCGGCGCAATCTCGAGCTTACTGAAACCATCCGCAGCCGCAGCGCCAAAGGCTCTCTTCTCTCCATTCTGGATGAAACGGCCACCGCCATGGGCGGCCGCCTTCTTCGCTCCTGGGTGGAAAAGCCCCTGCTTTCCAAGGAAAAAATCGAGGCCCGTCTCTCCGCCGTGGAGGCCCTCTTTGGCCAGCATGTGCTTTCCGAAGCCCTCCGGGAAAAGCTCACTAAAGTATACGATATGGAAAGGCTGCTTTCCAAAGTATCCTATCATACCCTCAACGCCCGGGATTGCCTCTCTCTTCTTCGTTCCCTGGAGCAGGCCCCGGAAATTCTTTCTCTGCTGTCCGCTATCGATGGGGATGCCCTTTCCTTCCTGAAAGATATGCTCAATCCCCTCCCCGAGCTTACCGATCTTCTCTCGCACGCCATTTCCCCCGATGCGCCTCTTCTTATTTCGGATGGCGGCATTATCCGGGAAGGGTATTCCGAGCAATTGGATGAGCTTCGCAGCGCCAGCACCCAGGGCAAGCAATGGCTGATGGATCTGGAAGCCCGGGAGCGAGAAGAAACCGGCATCAAAAATCTCCGCGTGCAATACAACCGCGTATTCGGCTATTATATCGAAGTCACCAAATCCAATTATAATCTGGTGCCCCTGCGCTATCAGAGGCGGCAAACCCTCACCAACAGCGAGCGCTTCACCACCGATGAACTGCGCACCATTGAAAGCAAATTAACAGGCGCTCAGGAGCAGGCCAGCAAGCTGGAATTGATGCTCTTTGAGCAGGTGCGGGATGAAATCAGCCGGTCCATGGCCGCGCTGCAGTCCACCGCCGCTGCTTATAAAACATTGGACGCCCTTTTATCTCTGGCCCGAGTGGCGCTGATGAATAATTATGTGCGCCCAACGATCACCGAGGACGGCGATATCGAAATTCTGGATGGCCGCCATCCCGTGGTAGAAAAATCTCTGCCCGATATGTCCTTTGTGCCCAATGATACCCATCTTAACATGGATGAAAAAAGGATGCAGATCATTACCGGCCCCAATATGGCCGGTAAAAGCACCTATATGCGCCAGGTGGCTTTGATCACGCTCATGGCCCATATGGGCTCCTTTGTGCCCGCCAGGGAAGCAAAAATTTCCCTGGTAGACGGCGTTTATACCCGGGTGGGTGCCTCCGACGACCTGGCCACCGGCCAATCCACTTTCATGGTGGAAATGAGCGAAATGGCCTATATTCTTCGCAATGCCACCGATAAATCCCTGGTCATCCTGGATGAAATCGGAAGGGGTACGTCCACTTTTGATGGTCTTTCCATCGCCTGGGCCGCGGTAGAATATCTGTGCGATAAAAAGCGTTCTGGCGCAAAAACCCTCTTTGCCACCCACTATCATGAGCTCTCCGAACTGGAGGGGCATTTGGAGGGCGTGGCCAATTTCTGCGTATCAGTGAAGGAGCATGGCGAGGAAGTGATCTTCCTTCGCAAAATCATCCCCGGCGGCGCAGATAAGAGCTTTGGTATCTACGTAGCCCGTCTGGCCGGCGTGCCCCGCCAGGTGGTCGCCCGTGCTCAGGAAATTGAAGCCCGTCTGGAGGTCAATCATCTTTCCAACAACTCCATCGGCAAAAATATTCTGGGGTCCAACCGCAAAAAGAAAAATGAACAGGTAGATATGATGGAGTTTTCCAAAACAGAATTTATCGAAGAAATGCGTGCCCTGGACGTGCTGGCCATGACGCCCATGGATGCGCTGAATAAACTCTTTCTCCTCAAAGAAAAGGCCATGAAGCTGTAAAGGAGGCCCCATGGAGATTTCTCATATTCGTCAGCTCCCCCCCGAAGTGATCGGCCAAATTGCTGCCGGAGAAGTGGTGGAGCGCCCTGCCGCCGCCATCAAGGAGTTGGTGGAAAACAGCATGGACGCCGGCGCCACCGCCATCACCGTGGATATAAAAGAAGGGGGCCTTTCTTCCTTCCGGGTGGCCGATAATGGCAGCGGCATCCAGCCCTCCGATATTAAATTGGCTTTTGCTCGGCACGCCACCAGCAAAATCCGCACGGCCGATGATCTTTACGGCGTAAAATCCTTGGGCTTCCGGGGAGAAGCTTTGGCCTCCATTGCCGCCGTGGCCCGGGTCACCTGCTTAACCCGCGCCCGTGGCCAGGAGGGGGGCATTTCCGTTCACAATGAGGGCGGCGAAATCATTGAAATCAAGGATGCCGCTTGCCCGGAGGGCACCACCTTTACCGTGAAGGATCTCTTTTTTAATGCGCCTGTGCGCAGAAAATTCCTCAAAAAGCCAGCCACCGAAACGGCTGCAGTAAGCGATTTGATGGCACGGCTGATTCTTTCCCATCCTTCCGTTTCCTTCCGCTTTATGGCGGATAATAAGCTGGTGTATTTCAGCGCCGGTGACGGAAAGCTGGAAAGCGCCCTCATGAGCGTATACGGGATGGATACCCTAAAGCTCCTTACGAAAATCGAAGGGAATATGAACGGCGTTCTTCTGTCCGGATTTGTGGGAGTGGGCGATGCTGCCCGGGGCAATCGCTCTCACGAGCATTTCTTCTTGAACGGCCGCGCTATGAAAAGCCCCATTTTAAGCGCTGCTGTGGAAACAGCCTGCAGGCAGCGGGTCACCATCGGCCGCTTCCCCCTTTGCGTGCTCCATCTTTCCATGCCCTTTGAAAATGCCGATGTGAATGTGCACCCCAATAAATGGGAAGTGCGCTTTCAGGATGAAAGAGGCGTTCGCCAGGCGGTGGAAACCATTGTATTTGAAGCGCTGGAAAAAACCAATCTCTCCCCTGTGATTCCGCCCCTCTATCTGGAAAATCAAAATATCCCAAAGCCTGCTCCCGCTGCCGTCAAGGTAACGGAAATTGCCAAGCCGCCCATTGAAATTCCCGCTCCCAAGCAGCAAATCAAGAAGTCGCGCAATATTTCCTCCGCCTTTAGCGAGGATGGCGCGCCTCTTCCCGCCTTCACGCCTCCTCCTCCCATGGAGCATAAGCAGGTCACCTTGCCGCCGGTATCGCCCAAGCCCGCCCCCTTTCTTCGGGACAGCGGTGCATTTTCCCTTTCGCAAAAGCCCGTGATGCAGGTGCCGCCCATGCAGCTGCCGCATTTCAAAAAAGAAATGCCCGTCCCTGCCAAGGAAGCGCCTGTTTCCCAGGCAGAGCCTGTTCAATTGCAAGCCCCCCTGGTGGAAGAGCGCTTTTCAAAAACGCCTCTTCGGATTATCGGCGTTGCCTTTAATACCTACATTCTCATGGAATATGGGGATATGCTGGTGCTATGCGATCAGCATGCGGTGCACGAGAGGCTTTTGTATGAAAAGTTTATGCGGGAAACCAAGGCAGCCCCCGCTTCCCAAGCCATGCTGATTCCTTTGATTGTGTCCCTGTCCAAGGCGGAATATGCCGCCTATGAAGAAAATCAGGAAGCTCTCCTGAAGGCCGGCTTTGATCTTTCCCCCTTTGGGGATGATGCGGTGCAGCTGCGGGGCGTGCCCATTATCCTGGGCCAACCCCAGGCGGAAAAGTGCCTGATGGAGGCGTTGGACGCCCTTTCTGCCGATCCCGGCGCGCCGCTCATTGATCGCACCTCCCGGGTGATCCAGATGGCCTGCAAGCATGCGGTAAAGGGCGGGGAACGCTTGCCCGATGAAAGCATCATTTCCCTGATTCGGGATGTGATTGAGCAGAGGGTAACCCCCACCTGCCCCCACGGAAGGCCACTTATGGTGCAGTTAACCCACGCGGAACTTGACAAGCGCTTCCGCAGAATCCAGAATTAATCGTATGAACAAGAAACGAGTTATTGGCATCGTTGGCCCCACGGCCAGCGGAAAAACAGCACTGTCTCTGGGAATTGGCAAATCCCTGGCCGGCGAAATCATCTGCATGGATTCTATGCAGATCTATCAAGGCATGGATATTGGCACGGCTAAGCCCACCAAAGAGGAGCAGGCCCTGCTCCCCCATTATATGATTGATCTCATTTCCCCCAGGGATCCTTTTTCCGTCACCCAATACGCGGATCGCGCCAGGGAACTCATTGAGAAGCTCTCCGTGCCCATCCTGGTGGGCGGCACCGGCCTTTATCTTCAGGCCTTGTCCCTTCCCATGGATTTTGGCACGGCCCCTGGTGATGAAGAAATCCGCAAAAAATATCACCAAATCGCCGATGTCCAGGGCAATGAAGCTTTGCATGCGCTTTTGCAAAAGGTGGACCCGGAATCCGCCAAGCGCCTCCATCCTAACGATGTGCGCCGGGTGATCCGCGCCCTGGAAGTGTATGATTTAACCGGCACGCCTCTCTCTTCCCAGAAGATGCCCGGGCCAGAGGATTCCCCCTACGATTTCCATCTCTATGCCCTGGAATGGCCCCGGGATATCCTTTATGCCCGGGTAGAAAAAAGAGTGGATGAAATGATTCGGGATGGATTGATAAAGGAAGTGGAAATGCTCTTGGATATGGGTGTTTCCCCGGATGACCAATCCATGCAGGGGCTGGGCTATAAGGAATTGGTGCCCGTGTTGCAGAGGCATATGTCGCTTATAGATGCGATAAGTCTTATCAAGCTGCGCACCCGCCATTATGCCAAGCGCCAGCTCACCTGGTTTAAACGGGATGAACGCATCCAGTGGCTGGATGCCCAAATGCCCCTTTCGCAGATGCAGGAAGTCATCCTGAAAAATGATCACAATGATTAACGGAGGAACCCTCTCATGGATATGCACGCTTTAATCGCCCAGGCCGAAAAGGATTGCCAAAGCATATTTGCCGCCCTGGAAGCAACGGAGCTATACAATACCCAGCGGGTGCTAAAGGCTTTCCACGATGAAGATATTGCCACTCGCCATTTTGCCCCCACCACCGGCTATGGCTATGATGATATTGGCAGGGACGCCCTGGAACGGGTGTTTGCCCGGCTTTTTGGGGCCGAGGCCGCCATTGTACGCCCTTCTATCGCCAATGGCACCTCTGCCCTCTCCCTGTGCCTCTTTGGCCTTCTACTCCCTGGCGATCATCTTTTATCTGCTACCGGTTCCCCTTATGATACCATGGAAACAGTGATCGGTCTTTCCGGCAATGTGCCCGGCAATCTGATGGAAATGGGCGTATCCTATTCTCAGGTGGAAATGAAGGAACAAAAAGAGATTGATGTGCAGGGCGTACTTGCCGCCCTCCGGGAAAACACCAAAGTGGTGCTGATTCAGCGCAGCCGGGGCTATGCCTGGCGCGCTTCATTGCAGCCCAAGGAAATGCAGGCATTAATCGATACCGTGCATGCCATTCGCCCGGATATTTTCATCATGGTGGATAATTGCTATGGCGAATTCATCTGTGAAAACGAGCCCACCCACTTTGGCGCGGACGTATGCGTAGGCAGCCTGATCAAGAACCCCGGCGGCGGCCTGGCCCCCACCGGCGCTTATCTGGCAGGCAGCCTTCGGGCCATTGAACGAATTGAAGCTCGGCTTACCGCTCCCGGCATCGGCCGGGAAGTGGGCAGCTATGCCGCTTCCTACCAGCCCTTCTATCAGGGCCTGTTCATGGCCCCCCACACCGTTACTCAGGCGCTGAAAACCGCCATTTTGGCTTCCCGCACCTTTGAACTTTTGGGCATGAAAACCACTCCTGCCTATAATGAGCCCCGGGCCGATATTATCCAGGCCATCGAAATGAAGGAGCCCAAACGCCTGATTTCTTTCTGCCAGGGCATCCAAGCCGCTTCCCCCATTGATGGCAATGCCGTGCCCGAGCCCTGGGCCATGCCGGGCTACACCGATGAAGTGATCATGGCAGCCGGCACCTTCGTATCCGGTGCCTCCATCGAGCTTTCTGCAGATGCCCCCATGCGGGATCCCTATATCGTGTATCTCCAGGGCGGGCTCACCTATGCCCATGGAAAACTGGCCCTGATCAGCTCTCTTGAAAAGATGCAGAAGGAAAATACCCTGTGATCCGTTGACAGATGGATTGACCGATGCTATAATAACATAAATTTTGAAGGGAGGATGCAGCGATGAAGTCTTGCTTCTATTATGCCTGGTATTGGCCTGAAAGCGGGCTTTCATTGCTGTATCCAAATTAGGGGTGATCCCTGATTTGCCCGGATACGCGATGCAGGCCTTTTGGCGCTTGCATCGCTTTTTTATTTTTTCAGAAGGAGGAAGGAATCATGAATGTCCTGGAAGCCCTGACCAATCACTACAATTCCTATGACGAAGATGCCCGTCTGCTGAGCCAGCATGGACAGGTGGAATTTCTCACCACCGTGCGATATGTGGAAAAATATCTCTTTCCTCATGCCCGCATTCTGGAAATCGGCGCAGGCACGGGCCGCTACAGCCACTATTTTGCCCAAATGGGCTATCGTGTGGATGCCCTTGAATTAATTCCTCACAATATCGATATTTTCAGGCAAAATACGAAAGGAAATGAGCCGGTTACGATCTGCCAAGGAAATGCAACTGATCTGAGCATATTTGATAATGATGTATATGATATCACGCTGCTGCTTGGGCCTATGTATCATTTGTTTACTCACCAAGAGAAGGAACAAGCATTGCAGGAAGCCATCCGGGTCACGAAGCCCGGCGGCAAGCTCTTCATTGCCTATTGCATGAGCGATCCATCGGTGATGATGTATGCCTTTGGCAAAAACATGATTCATCACTTAATCGAAAAAGAACTTGTGGATCCAATCACCTATGAAACCAAATCCACCCCGGAAGAACTATTTGTGCTCTACCGAAAGGAGGAAATTGATCGCTTGGCAGCGCCCCTTCCCGCCACGCGGCTGCATTTTATCGGAACAGATATGTACACCTGCTATTTCCGCAGCATGATAGACAGCATGGATAAAAATACCTATCAGCGTTATCTTCAGTTTCATTTGTCCATCTGCGAACGAAAGGATATGACCGGGTTTTCCCATCACACCTTGGATGTATTGGAAAAGCTGCCCCTTTTCCCCGATTTTTCTTGACAAAATCCTCGTGATAAGATAGAGTGGATATATAATTTCTCGAATGATTTGAAAGGGGAAAATTGACATGGAAAATCTTGTTCATGGCATTCATCACATTGCGCTGAAATATGACGGCGTGGAAAAATATCAGGAAGCTCTGCATTTCTACTGCGATATTCTGGGGCTAAAGCTTTTGCGCACCTGGGGCGAGGGCGAAAAGATCATCTCCATGGTGGATACCGGCAACGGCATCTTGGAAATCTTCGCCCGGGGCCATGGCCTGGGCCACGGCATGATCAATCACATCGCCTTGGCTGCCAAGGATGTGGATAAGTGCATTGAAACCGTGCGCAAGGCCGGCTATGAAATCATCATCGAGCCCAAGACCGTGAATTTTGCCACAGCAGAGCCCTACACCGCCCGCCTGGGCTTCTGCAAGGGCCCTGGCGGCGAAGAAGTGGAATTCTTCTGCGAAATGTAAAACAGCCAAAAAACATTTTTTCAAAGAAAAAATGATTGACAAACGATCCCAGTGCCGTTAATATGTATATATAACCTGTGAAGGAGAAGAGTAGTCGAAAGCTTGTCCGGCATAGAGAGCTGCAGGCGGTGGGATTGCAGTACGGAGAAATTCGATGAATGGGCTTCTGAGGGCGCTTTTGAAATCACAGTAGGGAGCGACGGGATTTGCACCCGTTATCATGGCAATGCATGTGATGGCATGCAGAATGAGTGGGCCAAATGGCCAAGTTGAGTGGTACCGCGGATTATCCGCCTCAAGCAATGTCTTGGGGCGTTTTTCTTTCACGGCTCAGCGCAATCCCATCAAAATATATTTATTTTGAGGAGGAACACCCATGATTCACAACAACGTAGATTTCGACACTTACCTCAAGAATTATCCCGATGAAAAGGGATATTTCGGCAAATACGGCGGCGCCTATGTATCTGATGAACTGAAAGCTGCCATGGATGAAATCACCGAAGCATACTTTACCATCTGCAAAAGCCGCAAATTCATCAATGAATTGCGTCGTATCCGCAAGGAATTCCAGGGCCGCCCCACCCCCATCACCCATCTGGAGCGCCTTTCCGCTTCCATTGGCAATGTGCAGCTCTATGCCAAGCGTGAAGATCTCAACCACACCGGCGCCCATAAGCTGAATCACTGCATGGGCGAAGTGCTTTTGGCCAAGTATATGGGCAAAAAGAAGGTCATTGCTGAAACGGGTGCCGGCCAGCATGGCGTGGCCATGGCTACCGCTGCCGCTTATTTCGGCATGGAATGTGATATTTACATGGGCTCTGTGGATATTAAAAAGCAGGCGCCCAATGTGGCCCGGATGAAAATCCTGGGCGCCAACGTGGTGGAAGTAAAGGAAGGCCTGGCCACCCTCAAAGAGGCCGTGGACGCTGCCTTTGCTGCCTATGCCAAGGAATACAAGGATTGCATCTACTGCATTGGCTCCGTGGTAGGCCCCCATCCCTTCCCCCTGATGGTGCGGGATTTCCAGCACGTGGTAGGCGAGGAAGCCCGGGAGCAGTTCCTGGAAATGACGGGCGAGCTTCCCGACGTGATCACAGCCTGCGTGGGCGGCGGTTCCAATTCTGCCGGCTTCTTCTCCGGCTTCCTCAATGATCCCGTAAAAATCTATGGCGTAGAGCCCCAGGGCAAGGGCGAAAAGCTGGGCGATCATGCTGCCAGCCTGAAATACGGCACGGAAGGCATCATGCACGGCTTTAACAGCATCATGCTCAAGGATGAAAACGGCGATCCCGCCCCCGTTTATTCCGTGGCCAGCGGCCTGGATTATCCCTCTTCCGGCCCTGAGCATGCCTTCCTGCACACCATCGGCCGCGTCACTTACGACACCGTCAGCGATGATGAAGCCATTGATGCCTTCTTCAAGCTTTCCCGGATGGAGGGCATCATCCCCGCCATCGAAAGCAGCCATGCCGTGGCCCACGGCATTCGCTTGGCCAAGCAGATGAAGCATGGCTCCATTCTCATCAATCTATCCGGCCGCGGCGATAAGGATATGGATTTCGTGATTGAAAAATACGGCCTGCGGGATAATAAGTAATTTCATGGCGGTGCGTCTTTGCACCGCCTTTTTCACCAATTTGCCAGGGAGGAATCACTATGAATGCTCTTTTTATCGGCGGCACCGGCACCATCAGCGCCAGCATTTCCAGGCTGCTTATCGATATGGGCTGGGAGCTCACCCTGATCAACCGGGGAAACAGAATGGAAATTCCAGGGGCCGAACATATCCGGGCAGATATCAACAATGAAGCGGATGTGGCAGATAAAATCAAGGATCGAAAATTTGATGTGGTGGCGGATTTCATCTGCTTTTCTCCTGATCAGGCGGAAAGGGATATTCGCCTCTTTGGCGGAAAAACCAAGCAATTTTTTTTCATCAGCTCCGCCTCTGCTTATCAAAAACCCCTTGTTTCCCCCATCATCCATGAAGCCACGCCCCTTTCCAATCCCTTCTGGGAATATTCCAGGAAAAAGGCCGCCTGCGAAGATGTGTTTATGGATGCTTTCAGAAAGGATGGCTTTCCCATCACCGTTGTTCGCCCCAGCCACACCTTTGCCAATCGCACCATCACCGTGCCCATTCACGGAAAGCACGGCGCATGGCAGGTGCTAAAGCGAATGCTGGAAGGAAAAAAGGTGCTGGTTCCCGGGGACGGAAATACCCTTTGGGCCGTAATGGCCAGCGAGGATTTTGCCGCCGCTTTTGTGGGGCTTATGGGTAATATTCACGCCATCGGCCAGGCCGTGCAGATCACTTCCGAGGAATTGCTCACCTGGAATCAGATTATGGACGTGATCGCTGATGCGCTGGGCGTGGAATACAAGCCCTGCTACGTGCCTTCCGCCATCCTTTCTAAGTGTGCCTCCTATGATTTTGAAGGCGCGCTCCTGGGCGATAAATCCCATACCGTCATTTTCGATAATACAAAGCTTCATCGCCTGGTACCTGGATTCACGGCCCAAAAGCGCTTTGATCAGTCCGCCCCCGAATCCGTGCATTATTTCCTCACCCACCCGGAAAATCAGGTAGAGGATCCTGAATTTGACGCTTTCTGCGATCGTGTGGTGGAAATCATGGAAAACGCTCAATTGCAAATTAGTAAACTATAATATACTGTTTCCACTCAAAAAGCAGCCATGACGGCTGCTTTCAGACTGTCAAAAAACCCCTGGGATGCGTCGAAGGGCCGCTGCCCTTCGACTGTAATCCGCAGCCGGCGACATGTGCGGCGGCGAGGGCCGTAGCCTGCCGCCGCCTGTGGCGGATGCAGGCAGGAGAA
>SVGW01000039.1 GCA_015056125.1 Clostridiales bacterium
GCTTGATGATTTCCTGTTTCATTGTTTCTTGAAATAACAATGAAATTTTGAATGGTGATTCTGCCGGATTCATCATCCCGATAACTTTAATTCCGAATTCCGCATTCCGAATTCCGAATTATAATGGAGGTTCTTATGTCAACAGTGGATGCCGTTTATCAGGAAATGCAAGCTTTTTTCAAGCCCCTCTGGCCGGGAGAGGATAAGCCCCTGGTGCTGGGGGATGGAAAGGCCGACCGGCCCGTCCTGATGCTCATCGGGGAGGCCCCGGGCGAGACGGAGGTGATCAAGGGCCGGCCCTTTGTGGGAAAAGCCGGGAAGAACCTGGATGAATTTTTGCGGCTGGCAGGACTGGAACGAGAAGAAATTTTTGTATCCAATGTGGTGAAGATTCGTCCCACGGAAAAAGGCCCCACCGGGCGCACCCGTAACCGCGCCCCCAATAAGGAGGAGCTTTCCCTCTTTACGCCCTTTCTGCTCAGGGAAATCGAGGCGGTACAGCCGGGGGCTTTGGTGACGCTGGGCAATGTGCCCCTGAAGGCGCTGACAGAGGGAAAGATCACCGTGGGCGATTGCCACGGCACATGGCTGGATAGTCGGCCGGGCATCCCGCTGTTTGCTTTATATCATCCCGCTTCCATCATCTATCGCCGGGCGCTGGCGCCGGTGTATGAGCAGGATGTGCTCACCCTGGCCCACTTCCTCCGGAAAGGGGAAAAGTAAACCCTCCATTCCGGATGAAATTGAGGCGGAATTGTGTTTTTTTTCCACTGTCCTCTTTTCATCAGATTTTTTTCGTGGTATGATGAATACAGATGATACATGGAAGGAGTGTGCATCCGTTGAACGATATTATTCAGTTCATTGTGACCAATTTACCCCTGGTGCTGTGTTTGCTGACGGGGGTGGGCCTGCTGGTGCTGGAGGTATTCATGCCCGGCTTTGGGCTGCCCGGCACGTCAGGGATTATCCTGATGCTGGTGGGCATCATTATGACCTTTACCAATTATGGGGTGGTGGCCGGGTTGGCCGTCACGCTGATCACCCTGGCGGTGGCGGGCATTTCCATTACCGTTTCCATCAAATCCGCCGCTTCCGGCCGCATTTCCAAATCGGCGCTGGTGCTCAATAACGTGATCCAGCCGGAGGAAAATGAGCGGATGAACGCCCTGGCCGGCAAAGAGGGCCAAGCCCTTACCGTGCTCAATCCGGTGGGCACGGCGGAAATTGAAGGCATGCGCCTGAGTGTGGTATCCGAAGGCGAATGGATTGAAAAGGATGCCCGGGTGCAGGTGCTGCTGGTGGAAGGCAGCCGGGTGGTTGTACGGGAAATCAAAGGCTGAAGCCTGAAAATAAGAGGAGGAAAATACTATGCCTAATAGTGGTGATTCTGTTATGATTTTGTGGGTGGCTCTGGTGGCGGTGCTGCTGGTGTTGGCGGCGGTGTTCTTCCGCTATGTTCCCCTGGGGTTGTGGATCAATGCCAAGGCCTCCGGCGCCAGCGTGCGCATCATTTCCCTGATTGGTATGCGGTTCCGCCGCATCTCTCCCCAGAAGATCGTAAACGCCTATATCAAGGCCCGCAAGGCCGGCCTGGATGTATCCACCGATATGCTGGAAACCCATTTTCTGGCCGGCGGTAATGTAGAACGGGTGATTAACGCCCTGATTTCCGCCAAGCAGGCCAGCATCAATCTTTCCTTCACCACCGCCTGCGCCATTGACCTGGCCGGCCGCGATGTGCTCCAGGCCGTGCAGATGAGCGTGCTGCCCAAGGTAATCGAAACGCCCCCCGTGGCCGCTATCGCCCAGGATGGTATTGAGCTGCGCGCCAAGGCCCGCATCACTGTGCGCACCAATATTGAGCGTCTGGTTGGCGGCGCCGGGGAAGAAACCATCATCGCCCGCGTAGGCGAAGGTATCGTTACCACCATCGGTTCCTCTGCCACCCATAAGGCTGTGCTGGAAAATCCCGATCTGATCAGCCAGACGGTGCTGAACAAGGGCCTGGATAAGGGCACCGCTTACGAAATTCTCTCCATCGATATTGCCGATGTGGATGTGGGCCGCAATATCGGCGCTCAGCTGCAGATGGATCAGGCCGAGGCCGATCGCCGCATCGCCCAGGCCAAGGCGGAAGAACGCCGGGCCATGGCTGTCGCCCATGAGCAGGAAATGAAGGCTGCCGTGCAGGAAATGCGGGCCAAGGTTGTGGAAGCCGAGGCACAGGTACCCCTGGCGATGGCGGAAGCCCTGCGGGAAGGCAAGCTGGGCGTGATGGATTACTATCAGATGCAGAACACCATCGCCGATACCGAAATGCGCACCGGCATCGCCAAGGCCACCGCGCCTGCCATGGATGCGGATAAGCCCCTGGATGGCAAAAAATAACGCCCCGTGAAGCAATCTTTGCGGTGTTTCAGGCACATTTTGTCAGAAGGGAGGGGAAAAGGTGGAGGAGCTTTTTCCGGTTCTGATCCTTATTATCGCCACCATTGCGTCGGCAGCGACCAAAGTAAAACAAAAAAAGGCCGCCGCCCAGAAAAACCAGGAGAACTTCCGTAAGAGCGTGACGGAGGAATATCAGCGGAAGGAAGAAAAGGAACAGCCTGCCGCCAAGCCCGTCTTTGCAAGCGCTGCCCCCGCCCGGCCCGCAGCAGCCAACAGGCAAGCCCCTGCCCGGATGGGCACGGAGGGGGAAGACGCCTGCCACGCCTATATGCTGGATGATCCCTCCCCCATTTATATGGAGGAACAGGTTAGCCAGGAGGCCCGCCGCCAGACCGCGAGGGAATTACTCCAGGGTGTGATCATGAGCGAGGTGCTCCGCCGCCCTGCGGGGTGCCGTGGCAGGCGGGTATAACGGAAATACAAAGGGTTTGGTGCCCCCGATGCATCGGGGGCATTTTCTTATGCAGAAAGGGCGTGACACCCTGCCGTCTGGCATCGGGATGATCGGGCTGATTACCTGCTGGATTGGGGTGCACGGCGTGGTTGGTATTCGGTTTATGATGAATGAACCGGAAGAAATGCGTGACAAGCGGCCGGGGATATGGTATCATGGGCAGGCATACCAAAGAAGCGGAGGGGGGATCCCCATGCTCAAGAAGCTGTACAATCATCTCTTTTGCCAGCCCCACATGGCCCGGCGCATCCCGGTGCTGCTGATCAGTGTTATTGTGATGGGCATGTGCGTGGCATTTTTTGAAAAACTGGCTGTGGGCACCGATCCCTGGACGGTGCTCAATCTTTCCATTGTGGAAAACGTGCTGCATTGGAATGGACTGGGTACCTGGCAGCTGATACTCAATCTGTTCCTGCTGGGGGTGGTGCTGCTGCTTCGGGGCGGGCGGTTTATCGGCCTTGGTTCTCTGGCCAATATGGTTATGGTGGGCTATTCCCGGGATTTTTTCAAGCCCATTGTGGAAAATCTGCTGCCCGGCGACAGCCATTCCCTGCTGGTGCGGGGCGGGGTGTTTGTGCCGGTGATGGCGGTCTTTCTTTTGTCGGTAGCGTTCTATATTGTGGTGGAATTAGGCACCGCTCCCTATGACGCTATTCCCCAGATCGTTGCCGCCAAATTCAGCAAAATTCCTCCCTTTGCAATCCGTATCGGCTATGACACCATGTCCACCGTAATCGGTCTGATCCTGGGCGGAAAGATCGGCGTATTTACCGTTGCGGTCTGCCTGTTCCTGGGGCCGGTGATTTCCGCCATTGCGAAGAAATTTCGTACCTGGTTTAACTGAATCAAAGGCTGTCGGTTATAGAGTGTTAATCACCAGGGCCGGGCCGGAGAGGATCGGCAGAGTGAACGCATATTTCCTGCCGCCCGGGGATGCTTTCTTTTTCCGATGAGAATATCCGGGGCGTCCACATCACAATGATGCCGAAGAGAATTCCTATCAGGCTGAAGCAATGAATCAAAATCACGGGCCAAGCCGGCGGTACAGACCGCTGACAAACCCGCCAAACGCAAAAACGGCAGCCCATCGGCGGCCGTTTTTTGTTTTTTGTGTTGGCAGCGGCAGCAAAACTCGCCCACTTATTGCCATGTAAGCTCCCTTATTTGCAGCCTTGACTTGCCGGCCTTGTCTCAGGCTGGCAATTTGTTGACGTTGTCTACGATTTGAGCCACCGGCCAAGCCGTTGGCAGCTTTGCTTTTATAGAAACATTGAGAATAAACCTATCTTCGCAGATGGCGAAGGAGGATTGAAAATGCCCATAACTTAACGAGGATCAATACTCATTGGCCAATAGGATGTATTGGATATTATGACTTTTTGCAAATTCTTCAACAGATGCATTGTTTTCAATTAACAAGATGAGCTCATTATTATGAAAGTCAAACATATATTTATCCCAATTGTCATCAACGATCACATCAGGGGGGATATAAATACTTTTTAAGCTCGGGCAATGCCAAAAGCAAGTATCACCAATCCGCTCCAATCCTTTTGAAAGAATAACGGTATGAAGAGAATTGCAGCCAGAAAAGGCTTGATGGCCAATTTCCCTGATGCTGTTTGGAAGCGAGATTTTCTCCAGCTCAAAACATCCGTAGAAACATTCATCACCAATGCTTAAGACACCCTCCCCTAACGATACATCAACAAGCGATAAGCATTCAAAAAAGCAGCGGTTTGGCAAACTGGGAAGAGCGGGAATCTGAACAGAGGTCAGCTCATGACAGTAGTAAAAAGCCCCTGCGCCAAGAAATGTGACCGTCTCCGGAAGAGAAAAATGTGTCAAGTGCGTATATGCAAAGGCTCCTTCTCCAATGAAATTCAATTGAGCAGGCAGTGTAATCGTATGTAAAGGATTTTCTGCAAAAGCGGAATGACCAATATACCTTACGCTGTCAGGGAGAATGACGCTTGTAAGATTGCAGGCATAAAAAGCTGCATCGTCAATTGCGACGACGGGATAGTTCTGGATTGTATCCGGTATTATCAAATCGGAATCTTTGCCCAGGTATCCCTGTATATGCACCCCATCCTCATGAATGGTGTATTGAAAAAGGTTTTCCGGTTGCGCTTCGCAGAAAGCTAATAATGCAATACACCAGAGTAAGCATATTGGGATGATTCGCCATCGTTTTGATTTCCTCATAATGTATCCTTTCATGTATGGACTCATTTATTTTCATTGATGATACAAATAATTTCTTTTACCGCGGGCAATATAAAGACCAACATGTGCTAAGCAGTTTCGAATAAAGAGTTATGATCATCAAGCAATGATAGTTATTCTATCAAGTACAGTCGCTTAACCTTTAATGCGTGCTACCGCCACAATTTTTTCCGGCCCCATATCTTCCATATTTTTGCCTTGGTGAATCATTGATTGCCGGAGACGGCGGTAACGTTCGGCATCAGCCTGGGTGGCAAACAGCTGATATTCGTTTTGTCGGAGGCCATGGGCGCCCAGCTCTGCCTCGGTCAGGCCATCCCAGAACACATAGGAATCGAATGAATTGTCACCCACGCAATCATATCCCAAGAAAACGGCATGCGGATACCAGCTGTATTTTGAAAAGGCCGCTTCACTTTCGGCAAATGCATAGATTCTAGTTTCCAGTCCGATGGCGGTGCAATAGGTTTGATAGTCAATAACATAATCAAAATCATGGGCCAGCATGCGACGATTATGAAATTCGAGGAGAAAACCATCTTGCATCCACTTTCCGAGCTTTTCTGTAAACAACGTTTTTCGCTGAACCATTTCTTCCTCTGCAAGCAGCGGCCACGCCGGACGATAGCCCGAGCTTTTCAATGCCTTTGAATCGTCTGGCCAGCCGGGAAAAAGCGGTTCATCGGAAGAAACAATATATCCAAAAAATTCCTCCATCATTCTCCTCCTGGTTATTCAATTAAGGTTATCGGTGTGATTGGTAAATGATTTAACGGGCCAATATGAAAGTGCTAGATCTGGCTAATATATCCACTGCGTCCAGGAAAGCCAAGGTCAAAGCGAAAATTGAAATTGTATTCCTGACTCCAACGCATGGGCATACATTGTGCCGTTGTATTCCACCAGGGCAGGCTTATCGCTGGCATCATAGTAGAAGTGCAGCGCATCATTCCCCTGGGTCAGGTGAACGATATTTTTGCCGTGGAGGGTGTAGTGGGTGGTGCCGGTGGAGGTGGCGGTTTTCTTGACCCGCAGGCCGTCGGCGTTATATTCGAATACAACGGTTTCAGAGGCTTTGCTCATGGCCTTCAGCTGCCGGCCCTTTTCCCAGGCGTACAGCCATTCCCCGTCGCTGGTGGGATTGCCGATTTCGTCGTTCAAATATTACTTGCAAAGTAATTTCAAGTGATCATTTTTTGCAGTGAGCCATTTCAATATGCCTTCATCAAACCATTTCCAAAGAAAACCGAGATGGCAGTAGAGATTGGGATCATCCGGAGGAAGATACTCTCCCGGAATGGAGGGAATATTTTCGGTGTGCCCCCAGTATTTTAATTTTTGGGGGACAACGCGTTTGGATGAATTGATCAATTCCATTTGATATATACAGGGAGACGTTGTTTTCAAATAGGGAAGTTGATCGAATTCTTCGGTGTTTTGAGGAATCAAATCATTCCTTGCTATTTTTACTCTTACTACAGGAATGACATGTCCCGGATGCCATATGGTCGTCCCCACCTTTTGGAACAGCAGGCTATACTCTCCAAATCCCATGGAACGAGCAATATCACTATCCAGCGGATAGAGGAATACATCACCAATTTGCCACGGGCAGATATACAAGTTGGGTTTTCGGTAAATACGCGGAGCGGGCATGGGGGATAAAAGTTTTTCCCGCAGGTCAGATAAAGCCTTTTCTCTGTTTTTCGCCGCTTTTTGCCCTGCTGCATGCCAGCGCTCTAAATCATCATTTCGATCCAGATACATCAGCGCTTTTTCTTTGACCTCATCGGTTAAGCAGCCGCAGTTCCACATGGTATCCGCCATTGCAAACCAGAAATCGGGGGCCTCATCAGGATCGTCCATGATCTCACCCAAAACGTTCACAACGTATTCATAGGCCTCTTGCGAGCTCTTTCCGCTGCGCAGTTCCGCCATGTAGAGCGTTTTGACGTCATCCGCAACGTCATTCTGGTAAATACCGGTTCCCCACGTTCCCATTTTATGTCTCCTTTCTACATCCCAATTGCATTCAGCGCTTCATTCGTAATAAAATTTTCCAAAAACTTAATATGCGCATTAATACCGTCTATAAGATATCCTTCGGATTTAACCGTTCCGAATTTAATGCCGTTAATCTGGTTATTCATTTTATTTTGCGGATTGAGGGTATGAAATCTCATCATAGATCCATCTGTTTACTCCTTTCTGGGTGTATTATGCAATTTTACTGAAAATGTAGAGAATATCTTGATTGACTTTTGTTTCGATAGAAATAATCTGATTATGGTGATTCATTGTAATGGTGTACACGATTCCGTTGGAGAAGAAATAATTATACACAACTTTTTCTTCATAATTAATAATGCTGGAGGGATAATAAGGAACTAAGTCCTGGAATGAACCCAGGTAATTATTTATCCAGCAGGCAGGCGAAGAAGAATCGCTTGATGAAATTATCTCTGTTTGCAATTCTGAAAGATAAACAAGGAGCGCATGATTGAATGATTCCGTAGAATCATTGATCACATAAATGCACCGATAGCCAAAGCTTTCCCCTCTTTTCATCAAAACAAGGTAATCTTTTTCTCCTTGATAGACGAAATAATTGACATTGTTCGTTGAGTCGGCTAACACATATTCCAACGACGAAGAAATATCATTGCTCAGTTCATCATGGGTTATTGTGCAGCATGTATGATTGGGATGATGAAAATAATCGACTTGATCGAAATAATTACAGTATCCTATCGAATCCAAAGCACTTGTAATTGTCAAATCGGTTTCTGCCTTTGTTGCCGGACTGCCTAGAATGATCACAATCATTGCTAAAACAATAAAATATTTCATGACATATCATACTCCTGCTTAATATATTAATCTATATCGATGTGCGTTGTAATACCTACTTCTCAGATAATACAACCCGGTTTCTTCGTCGAACACATACCCTCTATAGCGGAAGGGGTTCAGCTTACCGAGGGTAGCGGCCAGGGGGCCGGTGGTGGAGAGAGGTTTGCCCCAGGCATCATACGTATACCGCACCACGGTTGCGCCAGAATCATCCAGAATGGCAACGATATCGCCTTGGAGGTTATGGATGTAGGCGAACTTCTGGGTGGTGGTGCCGTTATTCCATTCCACCATGGCGGGCTTGCCGGCGGTTGTATGTTCTTATTCGCCGTATACTCCGTTTTCCCTGCAATGAACAGGCTGGCATTGGCATTTTCCACCCGTTTTTCCAAAGGCAGGCCCTTGGGGAGTGCTTCGTCAGCCTTATCCACGTCATACGCCGTCTTGCTGACGATGCCCAGGGGGCTGATGGATTTGCGCAGCAGATGCTGCTTTTTCTCTGCTTCCGTATCCTGATTGCTCCAGAACAGGCGGGTGGGCACATCCCGGCCGGGGGCATAGAGGGCGGTGGGGTTATCATGATCGTCATATTCCGCCCGCTGCCGCAGGGCAGCAGCGCTCTAGTCTTTGCGAGGAATAAAGAAGGCCATCCGGCAGCGCCGGATGGCCAAAGGGCTATGATGTTACAACGATCGTTTGATTTTTTGTCTCAGTTCATTTGTTATGGGAAATGCTACTTACTCCCACCATTCGCCATTCGGATCTCTAACTTGGTATTCTTCCAAAGTTTCAAAATGAGTGGCAGGATTTAATGTGATAATGCAGCATTCTTCTGGAAAGGCATTGTAGCCTACAAACTGAACAGATTCAGAAAGTATTACTTCTGCCAGCTCCCAATTGTAATAGAAAGCATATTCGCCTATATACTCAACGCCGTTGGGGATACCGATGCTTGTTAAATCACAAGTCACGAAACAATATGCAGGGATTTGAGTTACGGTAGATGGAATAGCCAGTTCCTTTATTGCCGTGGCATTAAAACTAACCGAATCCAAAGCGGAGAGGTTTGCCGGCAATACTACTTTTTCCAAATACGGGAGATCATAAAAGACCGCGGCACTGATTGCAGATATGCTATCCGGTAATATAACTTCGGTCTTATCAATTAACCAGTTATCAAGGCAACTCTTTCCAAGACGCGTAACCGTTGGGATTGCTTCTTCGGAACTATATGGTGTGGAATACAGCAATGTGTCTGTACGAGTATCAATAAGGAATCCCTTGTTCATGACAAAAAACGGATTACCTTGGGGAAATATAATCTCTGCCCTGAAATGAAGCATACTTCCTTCAGCAATTGTTTCCAGTGTGGCTGGCAAGTAAATGATGCTTGCGCCACAACCTGTTAACGCACCTTCTTCGAGGAAAACAACACCTTCAGGGATGATAAGTTCAACGGGGTCAGTAAAGGTGCCCCTTTGATCGGTGTCAAATACCTCAGCGCCTATGCCCACCACTGGTTTTCCACCAAGAGTGCTGGGAACTATCAATGTAGAAAGCGCCAACTCTTCTCCCTGATTTTCCCAGTTAACCAGTACCGCACCTTCACTGGTCAAGCGATAAGAAAAGTCGCCTTCCGTATAGATTTTATCTTCCGCAATTGCGGGGGTAGAAAGGAATGCCAGCATCAAAATGCTAAGAATCACTGATTTCATTCAATGCGCTCCTCCTGTTCGAATGAATTTGGAAAAAGAATTGTCAGGAATCACAATTCATTCATAGAAATCATCAGGCTCTTCTATGACAATCCAGCGAGTTGGATCTTCCTCATTTGTACCGAGACCAGCTGGCCACGCGATATATTCGAAGCGGTAACAGAGATCTTCATACGTAATGTCCTCCGAAAGAATTCCTTCTTCCTTTCCTGCGGCATGATTGATAGTGAGCATACCATCAGTAAGGCGTGCAGCAAATGTTGCACCATGACCGTACTTTGCCCCATTATATCCAGGTGGGCGAAGGAAGGAGGCACCCAATGGGATTTCATAAAGAGAATAATCGCTCAAACGAGCAATGAATAAAAGATGATTCCCTGAATTATCCAACATGCTTTGAATTCCAGTATGGCTGCGAATAAATTTGCGCTTGTTAGCCGTCGTTTGGCTAATCACCTGAAGCGGCTTCGAAATAAAGGTAGCGCAGCTATAGCCTGCTTTATCCGACTGTCCAGACCAATTATAGGGAATTTTTGCATCAATAATTCGCTGTTGTTCACCAAGGTAGTCGGAAACAAATCCAAGAATAACTTCTTGATCATTCACCAAATCAAAGAGAAACTCATTAGGGCCGATTGTAGAATAATCCTTACAGCCATTTGCATCAATTCGGTGAATAGGCGAATTCTTACAATATGCGTACAAATTGCCTTCGAGGAGCAAATCAGAATTAAGCATTCTACAGAGGATTGGCAGATAGTATCTATTCCTAAGATAATACAACCCCGTTTCTTCGTCGTAGACGTAGCTGCGGTAACGGAAGGGCTGAATCGTTCCCAAGGTATCAGCCATGGAGCCAGTTTTGCTAATCGGTCTGCCCCAGGCGTCGTAAACATACTTTACGACTTCATTTCCGGTATCGTCAATGAGGGCGATGATATCACCCTGCAGGTTATGGATATAGGCGAACTTCTGGGTGGTTGTGCCGTTATTTCATTCCACGATGGCGGGTTTACCGGCGGCGTCGTAGAAGAAGTGGAGGGTGTTTTGTCCGTTGGTCAGGTGAACGATATTTTTGCCATGGAGGGTGTAGCTGGTGGTGCCGGTGGAGGTGGCGATTTTCTTGACTCGCAGGCCGTCGGCGTTGTATTCAAAGACAACGGTTTCGCTGGCCTTGCTCATAGCCTTCAGCTGCCGGCCCTTTTCCCAGGCGTACAGCCATTCCCCGTCGCTGGTGGGGTTGCCGATTTCATCGTAGGTAAGTAGCTATCATTATGTAATAATACTTCACCTCCCGATTCAACGCATACCCCGCTCCGACGAGCGGGGGTGAACGACAATCGAGCCGTGAAGAATAAGGCATTCGCAAGATGGCTGCTTGCCCGATTCTCAAAGGATGCGCCGAGCAGTCTTTGTTGAATATACCATGAGGGATTATGTTTTTCAGTGTTTTACAGCATTCTCAGATTATCCTTCCATACATCATCGTTATTCGCTTCTGCTTTTGCAAGGCTGATGCTAATGGCATTACTCAATTCGTGCCATTTTGCATATTTTTTTAGCCTATAAAAGATACAGAATGCTCCCGGCCAGTTCATATCTTGTAACCACTCCAACAATTCGTACAGATAGGGGTGCAACTCTTCATCGCTTCTTTCAGCAATGATTACGGCACAATTATCCCAGATGTTTTTACTATATTCCGGTGTCAACGGTTGCAAAAAGGGCTCGATATTTTCTATTTCCTTTGCCGATTTTCTACCCTCTGCCTGGATTTCAGAAGGAAGGTTCCAATCAAGCATGTTGAAAATCTCTGTTATACTTTTCACGGGAATTATTCTCCTTTCCATTTTACTACTACAGATTGCACCGCCTGTGTCCATATGGAGCAGGGGCCCGCATTTATCCAATCGGTGATTTCTGCACCCACTGGACGCACACTTACATGAGTTGCGCCGTCACGAACGGCGTAAACTATTCCTGTTGCATTTAATGCTTCGATTGTTGTTGCCGCAGCGTTGGGCCTTGGCACAGTAGAAAAAGAAAGACCTGTATTTTTATCTTTTTCCTTTGGCGTTAAATTTCCGGGATTCGTACCACCATATCGATATATTACTGTGGGCGTTTGAGCAGACGAAGATGTGGATATGGAATTTGTTTCAGACTTGGTAACGGCTGTAGTATTTGATGTATCAAAAACCAAAGATAACAATGCTGCAAACGGAGCGATTAATAAACCATACGCTAACGCCAGTACACTACCACCCGAAACTTCGGTGGTTCGTGATAAGGATTCTCCAGGTTGTTCGTTTATTGCTTTTTGGAAAATCGCACTAGAAGGGACAGTGATATCGATGGAAGAATACCCACCATAGTCTGCTTGCGTTATAGGACGGTTATTTGTGTAAATGAATATATTGTTACTATAAACGCAATCTGCATTAATGAATCGGTGAAGAGTTGCCGAGTAGTACCGACTCCGGAGATAATATAGCCCCGTTTCTTCGTCGTAGATGTAGCCGCGATAGCGGAAGGGGTTGAGTTTGCCGAGCGTGTTGGCGAGAGTGCCGGTGGTGGAGAGGGGCTTACCCCAGGCGTCGTAGGTGTAGGAGACGACTTTGGCGCCGGTGCTGTCGATGAGGGCGACAATATCGCCTTGCAGGTTATGGATGTAGGCGTACTTGGCGGTAGTGGTGCCGTTATTCCATTCCACCATGGCGGGCTTGCCGGCGGTTATATGTTTTTATTCGCCGTATAGGACGTTTTTCCTGCAAGGAAGAGGCGGGGAAGGGTGTGTCAGATGTAAAAACTCCCGGCAGCGGGGGCTGCCGGGAGGGAAACGGTGAGAAAATTGACAACTATTTCTATTTTTTGCAATTCCGGATTTCCATGAAAGCAATCCAAACGGTTAACAAAAAACCGATCAAAATATTGAGTATGGAATTGTCATTGATGAAATAGCAGATGAGAGCCAATGGAGAGAAAAACACGGCAAACCATAACAGATAATAACGCCGAAAGATGATAGAACAAACGATACTCATGAGAATCAATAGAAGAAGCAGCCAAATTAAATAATTTGCTAGAAAGATGGAGTTTGCCATAATAATTGTTCCGCGAAATATAGCAAGGATTTTCTCTGTTTTCCCCTTTGTTTGTTGAATCCTTTGTTTTTCGAGAATAGGCACAATCTCATCCGTTCCCTTTGGAATGGTTTCCCATGGATATAAATAACGGAGAAACTGATCAATGAGCGGAAGAATGAGGCATGACAGCAAAAAACCTAAAAGAAAAGAAATAAGGAAGATACCTGCACTGATCTTGCAAATCTCAATGTCAAGCCGTTGTATAATGATACTGAAAAAAGCGGTAATTAATGCAGAAATCCAATGATAATGAGTATAGTACTTCTTTGAATAAATGAATGCGGGCTGAAGAATAGGTTGACCGCAGCCAATGCAACGTTTGACCTTTCTTTCAAGAGAATAGCCAAGCGGCTTATCATCCGTAAACGATTTTCTTTTTGAATGCATGCGGTATGGAGTGTGCCGGCAGTGATCTTGCTTCAACATTATCTTCCCCCCTATAGTTACCAGTCATTTACTGAAACATGGTTTCTACAGTAACATTATCAACAGAATGGTTTTGCAAATACCAACTTGGATTTGTATAATTTGTATCATTATATAAATATGTCAGTGAGTAAGTACAATGATAGATATTTGTGAGAAAAGGATATTCTTCTGGGTTTACAACATCTATCATTGAAATTGTGACTTGGAACTGATAATAGTCTTTGTTAGGAAGTGGGTCATTATATGCTTCAACGCTTCTAATTGCTCCAATTAGAGTTGCGAGTCCAGATATAATATCAATTACAAGTTTAACTTTTCCAGCTATGGGGATAAAATAAGTAGCGCACATTGTCGCGACCCCCACTCCGCTTACAGCCATATCAAATCCTGGAAGAGAATCAGTTTTACTGTAGATCCCAGCATATTCAATAGAAACATGTGCGGATACATCCTCGGGAAAACATAAACTGTTTTGCAACTCTTTTAACAACTCGTTGGATTTTTCATGCGTATCGCTATGCCACGTAATTCTATGAGGGCTATACGATTCAATACAGATTGGAAAAATAGTCTTGCAATGCGAAGGAATCATACCATTTGTGTCATAATAACAAATAGGTGAATTGTTACAATAACAAAAAATACTCCCCATTATTATGAAATCAGCATTGATAAACTTGCACTGATTAGCATTGTAATACCTGCTCCTGAGATAATACAGCCCAGTTTCTTCGTCGTAGACGTAACTGCGGTAGCGGAAGGGATTGAGTTTGCCGAGGGTGGCGGCCAGGGAGCCGGTGGTGGAGAGGGGTTTGCCCCAGGCGTCGCAGGTGTAGGAAACGACTTTGGCGCCGGTATCGTCGATGATAGCAACGATATCGCCCTGGAGGTTATGGACGTAGGCGAATTTCTGGGTGGTTGTGCCGTTATTCCATTCCACCATGGCGGGTTTACCGGCGGTTGTATGTTTTTATTCGCCGTATGGGCGGTTTTTCCTGCAATAAACAGGCGCGGAAAGGCCGCGGCAGTTGTAAAAACTCCCGGCAGCGTGGCTGCCGGGAGAAAAACGTTGCTCACAGCATCCATTGAGTGATTGGTTTTTTCAAAGCGCAAGCAATCCCAATGAACCGTTTTCTTAATTAGCGCGAAAGCAAAAAGTCTAATCGATGGACAGCCAATATTGCACGCGTTAAGGCAACTGGTAGCAGTTTATTCAAACCACTGGGGAAAATCCAGCCAGATTTGAGAGGTATACGGAAAAATAATTGCTTTACGCCTTAATGCTGCGCCAAGAACTTTGGCGGTTCTTGCATGGGAAAGGTCTGAATTTGAGAATATCATGAAATTCAGGCCTGCTATACGGCGGCAAGATACAACGTTGTTTTCTCGGGTAATGGTACATGTTTTGAAACTCATCCATACTCGTACAACTTTTTCATCAGAGACCCTGAGCGAAACAACTCCACAAAAATACTTCAAAGGGGAGAACTCAATTATGGGAAGAATAATCAAACACAGGGTGAAGCACAGATTTGTAAACCCTGAAGAAGATTTTTCGAAGGTATCCGCAATAAAACCCATAACGTATATGACAGTTAATAATCCATTAATGATTCGCATGGTCTTCCGATATTCTTTCATGCAATTTTCCTCCTACTTATTCTAACGTTTTTTCGACAAACTTTTTTATTAGCCTCCTTTCCATCCTTCTCAAGATATTACTAAATTTATTTGGAGAACTGGGAATAAGCGGAGATACGCTATTTACCAAACCATTGTAAACAATTCCCATGGGATCACTTTGGTCCATCTCACCACCGAATCGGTTGTCAGGCCGCAAATCGTTTTCAATAATCTGACCAGCCACCTTACCGAGAAATGCTATGGGGATAGTAAGGAGAAGAGATATTACAAAGCCTGCTGGACCGGCAGCAGCAGCACAATAAGCAGAAATTTTTATTGCTAAGAAATTTGAGGCACCTGATACCGCAGTATTGGCAATTTTGCCAACACCGTTATTACCAAGCCAGTTTTGTTTGACGTATGCATCGAACTCATAGACACAGTTCCAGATTGCTTTTTCTTTGCGTTTAATGTCCGGCGGAACTATACTAAGAATGTATTCTCCCAGTGTTCCCTCATAAGGGGCAGAAAGATCATCAAGACATACTGAATAAATCGCAGTATGCGGCGAGGTGCCGTTAGGATCGAAAAGCGTGCCGGGAGAATTGTTGCAATATGCAAATACGCTGCTCACGAGTCCTTTCCCAATGAACTTATCCACATTCATGAATCTTCCTCGCCAAGGATGGTAGTACCGGCTACAGAGGTAGTACAGCCCGGTTTCCTCATCGTAGACATATCCACGATAACGGAAAGGATTCAGTTTGCCCAAAGAAGCAGCCAGGGTACCCGTGCAGGAAAGCGGCTTACCCCAAGCGTCATACGTATACCGTACCACGGTTGCGCCAGAATCATCCAGAATGGCGACAATATCGCCCTGCAGATTATGCACATAGGCATACATCATGCCATTGTATTCCACCATGGCAGGCTTATCGCTGGCATCATAGTAGAAGTGCAGCTCATCATTGCCGTTGGTGAGGTGTACGATATTTTTGCCATGGAGGGTGTAGTTCGTGGTGCCGGTGGAGGTGGCGATCTTTTTCACCCGGAGGCCGCTGGCGTTGTATTCGTAGACAACGGTATCGCTGGCCGTACTCATGGCCTTCAGCTGCCGGCCCTTCTCCCAGGCGTACAGCCATTCCCCGTCGCTGGTGGGATTGCCGATCTCATCGTAGGTGATGTAGGTGCCATTGAATTCCGTCAGCTTATCCTTCCAATTGTCATCGGTGTAGGCGTAGGTGACGGTTTCCAGGGCGGTTTCGGGAAGGGCACTTACGGTGTAGGCATACCGCTTCTTGTTCAGAATATTGCCGCCCAGGTCGTAGGCATACGTCCAGGTGGTGCCATTCTCACCGGAAGTCAGATCATTCTGGTCGTTGACCCGGATCAGCTGGCCCAGGGAATCGTAGGCATAGGAGGTGAGCTTGCCATTCTGGGTGACGGAGGAAATGTTGCCTACGTTATCGTAGGTGTAGGTGAAGTTTTCGGCATTGTCCCCGCTGCCCTGGGTGATGGCGGAGATGAGGGATGTGGTGCTGCCCTCGCCATGGCCGCCGGGGAGATAGGTGTAGTTGGCGGCGTAATTGGTACCATCCACCTTCACCGTGCGCAGGGCAGTGCGGCCCAGACCGTCGTAGGAATAGGTGACCTTGGTGTTTTCCCGATCCGCGGCGGTGAGGCCGAAGCCGATGACCGTGGGCTTATTCTCGATATCGTAGGCGAAATCGGTGCGGTAGGGGGTGCGGTTCTGGCCCGTCCATTCCCGGAAGGATTCCAGATTGCTGTAATCATCATACCATACCTGGCCGGTGTAGAGATGATTATTCCCTTCCATGTGGGTGATGCGCATGGGGCGGTTGGCGATATCGTATTCGCTGAGAGCGGTGCGGTGCAGGTGGGTATCGATGAGGCGCACCACCTGGCCGTTGGCGCCGTACTGATACTGATAACGATCCATGGAATCGGTATCATACTGCACGCCCACAACCCTCTTGAAGGCATCGTAGGTATTGCGGATTTCGCCGCCGTTGCCGAAGACGGATTTTTTCAGGGTGCCATACAGGGGATCGCCGGGGGTGTCGTTGTAGATGCTCCGGGACAGTACCTGATTGCCCACCTTCACAGCGGTGCGGCGGTTCTTATTGTCGTACTCAAAATGGTAAGAAACGTCGCAGTCGACCCCTGTGGTATTGTGGGAAACCTGAGTCAGCTTATCCCCGTCGTAGGTATACCTGTTCCGATAAGAAACGGCGTCTTCCCCTGTTCCGATAGTGGTTTCCACCGCTGTAACCCGGCGCAGGGGATCGTAAGTATAATTCACCTCCTGTCCGTTGGGATCGGTGACAGAATTTACCACGCCCAGATTGGGATCGGTGACGGTGGTAACGGTTTTATTCCGGGCGTCAGTCTGCGCGGCAGTATAGTTCTTATTCGCCGTGTAGGCAGTTTTCCCTGCAATGAACAGGCTGCCGGCGGGATTTTCCAGGCGGTTTTCCAGGGGAAGGCCCTTGGGATTTTCATCCGCAGCATCATCAGTATCATAGTGAATACGGGTGACGATGCCCAGGGGGCTGATGGATTTGCGCAGCAGGTGCTGTTTTTCCTTGTCTTCCGATCGGGTAAGGCCCCAGGAGAGAGAGGTGGGCACATCCCGGCCGGGGGCATAGAGGGCGGTGGGGTTATCATGATCGTCATATTCCGCCCGCTGCCGCAGGGCTGCGGTGCTCTTCTTACTGGTTACGTTGGCGTTTTCATCGTAGGTGAAGGTGGAACCGAATTCCTCCTGATGGAGGAAGAGATTGCTGAATTCCGCAAAATTATCGTTATTCCGGTATACCAGCCGCACGCCAACTTCCATATAGCGCCAGGGGATGGTGACGGGACGGGCGGCAAAATGCCATCCCGACCATTCCTCGCTCCAGCGGAGGGAACCCAATTCTTCCCAGTAGGGATAGCCGTTGGATTGCAGCTGCTTCCCTTCAAAAGCGCCGCCGGCCTGATATTCCAGAGGATCGGGGCGGGCCAGAAGCAGCATTTCATACTGCCGGGGACGATCATCATCCCGGGGGCAGGAATAGCTCATGCTCCAGCCGCCCATGACGAAGGAATCGTTGGCCGGGCCAATACAGGAGAAGCTCTGCTGGAAATACTTATGGGTGTTGGGTTCGCCATAGAGCCGCAGCACATTGCCGGAAAGGGCAGCGGGGCGATCGCCTGTGGGAGCGGCATAGACAGCATCGGCATCTGTGTTATTTTCACCGCTGATCCAGCAGGCAGGAGCGCCGGAAGGATTCATTTCGAAATTTCCGTTCTGGAGCAGGTTATAGCGGTTGGGGACGGGGCCATCCTCCAATTGCACACAGTCCAGCCAGACTTTGCCCGCGCCGCCGCAGGCCATAAGCCGCACCGTCAGCTGATCACCGGAAGCCTCCGGAAGGCTGAAGGAAAGGGTGGCACGATCCCATCCCTCTGCGGACTGAACAGGGACGCTTTCCGCATACTGCGCAGCGCCATCAACGCCCGGCCATTCCGCGCGCAGCTGGAAGGCGGCGTCGCCCTGGGTTTTGTAATAGCAGGAAAGGGTATATTGCTGCCCTGCAGGCGCCTGGGTCATTTGGTGAATGCTGATGCGGCCATCGGCGCTTGTCTTGTTCATTTTGTACGCACGGCCGCCCATGAACATTTCATCGCTGGAATAGAGGCAGCTGCCCGCGCCGTCCATCAGGTCGACCGTCCAGGTGTTGTCGGTCGTCCGCTGGAAATGATGATTCTTGAGATGATTGGTGACCGCCCGCTGCATCCGGGATACATAGGAGGGATGATTGGTGGGCGCATCGGCGGAATACCCGGCAAAGCAGCCATAGCCCAGTTCGTCATTGACGGAGACTACATTGCCCTGATCATTGAAATGATAGGTCAGGGTTTTGCCGGTGACCAAATTGCCGTTTGCATCGGGGTACATTTCGGCAACAGTTGTTCTGCAATCGCCGTATTCATAGTAGCGGCCGGCGTAGGCCTGATTGTTTGCAAGATAGGTGATTTGCTTCACGCGGAAGGGTTCCCGGGTGTTGTAATAAGCAATCTGCAAGGAGGTTCCGTCATGATTTTCAATTTGGCAAAGCAGACCGTTCGCATTATAGGCATAGGTTGTCTGCTTTCCGTCCTCATGGGTGATGGCGGTAAGATACCCATCAGTATAGCCATAAGATACAGAAGGCATGCCGGGAGCGGTGACGGCGGAAAGAAGGCCGTTTGAAATGGTCGCGTTAGTGGAACGGCCAGCCCCGTCGGTAACGGAGGAAAGAATCCGGCCTGACCAGGTGAAGGATACGCTGCTTCCCACAGCATCCGCCATAGACTGAATCATCTTCACATTGTCATAGTTTTCATTAAATTCAGCGGCGGGAAGGGGGAACGCAAGGGTATTATCCCCCTTATCGATGATGGTGGCAGTACATGCAGCTTCATCCAATTCCAGCTTCAGGGAAAGGCCGGAAAGATCCCGCCACGCCCCGGATTCATTCCTAAAATGATGCCGGGTGCCGTCGCCGTCCATGTATACATAGTGCACCACGGAATCCAGGGTTTCCTTATGGAGCGTCTGCTGGGCGGAAAGCCTCCAACCCATGCCTGCGCCAAAGGGATTCTCATCATGGTAGCAGCTATTGTAATACCGGGCGATTGATACCGGCAGCAGATGACCGTTCATTCGGGTTTCCTGATGGGCGAATACCAGATTGCCGTTAAACAGGCCAACGGAGGCCGTGCCCGCCCGTCCGCAGGGATGAGTTTCCTGGGCCAGATAGCTTTCCAATCCGGCCAGACTGATATAATCGATGGTGATGTAGGGCTTTTGATACACGCTGGTTGCGCCCCCCAGCTGCACAAGATTGCCAGCCTGCGTTTCCAGCATGACGCCATAATTTTCACCGTTATACCATTTGCGCACCAGATTGGCGATATTGAAATGCAGCTGCGCATTGATATAATCCCCTGCGCTTTGGAAATCCACGGGCATGGATGCGACAGAGGGGCGGTTATTATAGGTAAGGGTGGCAGCATCCCAGGAGGAAAGAACCTCCTTCAAATAGACCGTCTCATTGGCATTGGCCTTGGTGGCTTTCATTGTCAGCGTAGCGCCGGTCACATAATAGGAGGAATCAATGGGCGGCAATGCGGAAGCATCAAAACGCAGGAAGGTATCACATTTGCCCAAGGAGTAATCGTTATGGGCAATATTGGTGTTATACCCGGCTGTGTAGATGGTGGCAGGGCGCTTGGAGGAAACATAGTTCATCACCATGGCTGTGCCAGTCTGTGCCGTTGCCGCGCCAGAGAGGGAAGCAGATACAAGATCATTACTTTGCTCTGCCTGCGAGCCGCTTTCCAGCATTTCAGCTGACTGGATTTCCAGCCATTCTCCGGATTCATTTTGATAATGGACAGGCTCAGGATACAATACGGCCTGATAGCGCCCAGCGCCAAGGGAATATACCTTGGCAGAGGAAGTGCGCTTTTCTTTGATCTCGCGTCCCGGAGGGGTGAAAGGATCCGCCATGGAAGGCGCCAGATCGTTGGTTGACTTTTTTTCGTTCATTTTTTTCTCCTTGTTTTTTTTAATCAAAAATGCCGCTGGAATACAGCGGCATTTCTGATCGATATCATCATATCACTTTGGAGCCGACATGAACTGACAAGTTTTTGATGGGTTTTGTCAGAGCATTGCAGGAAGGAGACGTAATTTGCTATATTCATTCAATAATTTTCCATCTTTTTTCGTGAGGTGGCTCCGCTTTCAGCGTATTTGCGGAATTCTTCAAAAAAATGACGAAAGGAAGACCGGCAACCCTCTACGAGCTGACAGATTCCTGACAGGTAAAAAACGCCGAAACACAGGAAAATCAAGGCTTTGCGGGCACATAAAGAAAGGGAAAACTGACAAAAAAACTGACAAAATGGCTCCGGGAAAAGCAAGAGGTTCCCGGAAGAGGGCAAAAACCCTTCGGGAACCTCAAAACATGCACGAATATAACAAAAAACCAGTCATTTCTGACTGGTCTTTCTGGGAAATAACTCAAAAAAAGATACAATCCAGATCAATCGTTTCGCAATACAGCTTTCGTTTTGCAATAGGTGCATTTGGGTTTATAATTCTTTGACTGGGTGCAACGCCGAGCTTTCGTTTTGCCATGCCAACTTCTCTATTTAATTATGAAAACTATCGTTACATTTCCGGAGTTCTGTAAAACAGTCAAGCATCAATAAATTGCGCAAGTATCGTTAATTCATCGTAATGGTTCCGGATATCCCGATGATACCCCCTGCGCATGTTACGACAATCAGGTAGACAAAAATACAATCATTTAGTAAAATGGCTGAAGAAGAATGGAGCTATTGATGTTTATTACTTTCAACCGGATTTTGATGAACAGGACGCGGAATCCGGATTGACTATTGCAGTCGGAATGATGGGGAGATGGTAATGCAGCAGAGCTGCTGATTGAAGAAGGGTGTATAGCCTTAATCTTTTATTTTGAATACCGGATAGGAGAGCTAGAAGTCATCAGCATTTTTGAAAGGAGATCTTCCTATGGATGGTGAATGGATCAAGAAAAACACTGAGCGTACAGGAAAATGCGGAGATGGGCTTACATGGTGGCAGTTGGGTGGAGATCTATATATAGAGGGACAGGGAACAGTAGATGACACATTTATCGGTAATGAGAGCATTCGAAATGTTGTGATTGCGCCCGGTTGCACGGGCATAGGTGAGTCGGCATTTTTTGCTTGTGATCTGGAGAATGTTGAATTACCGGAGACGTTGAAGCACATAGGCGACAACGCATTTTCTGTTTGTACACTGCGATCACTGGCTATTCCGGATAGCGTAACAGAAATTGGCTGGAAAGCCTTTGAGGGCGTTGAGGAAATCCTCTATAATGGTTGTGCCCAGCCAGAGTGGTATGATGATAACTGGGGAGCAGGCAATTGGAACTGCGACCCCGTACTGCGTTTTCGCAACAGTATATGCCGCAAGCGCAGTGATGCGCCGCAGGAACTGAAACACAGAGAAGGCGCTGAAGGAAGATTGAATGCCTATGCTGGCTGTGTCCGTTGGAAAGGGCAGATACCAGCCGCAGGGACAGAGATGGATATGTATGTTGAATCTCCATTCAGTTGCCCCGTTGGCGGTCTGTTTTGTGCAGTCTGCAATCGTGATGAATACTACTTAGTGCAGGCAAAGCTGCTTTCTGTTCTCGAATGGCGTGGGACATCGGCAAAGGTTCGGGTTCAGATCCTGCAGATCAAGGATATGCTGGCTTCTATAGAACCTGTAAGCGAGAAAATGAAAGCAAAGCTTCGTGAACAGCCCTATGTTTATTATGAACTGTGCGGCTGCACTTTTGATCGTTTGAGATGGGATCGCAGGCAGAATCTTATTCATCTTTACGATATAACATGCGATGGCAGCTTTGACGGTTCTTTTGACATATATACGGATGAAGATGATATTGATCACTGCGTGTGGTGGGAGAAAAGCACCTATAATGACGGTTGCGATTTTGTGCAGGATAGAATTCTGGGGTTCCGGAAAGATAGCCCCTATCAGTGGGAAAATGAGTTGTTCCTTGACAGAAAGGCAAAAGCGGTACTCGCATGCCGGCGAGATGCAAAAGAGGTTATCATCCCTGACGGAATTGTCAGCTTGAAATGCCACTCCTTCATGGATTGCCCTGAACTGGAACAGATTACGATCCCCGCCAGCGTGACCTATGCTGCGCATGATGCATTTCCAGAATATGTGATCGGTACATCCCATAAAAATGGATTAAAAAGTCTAAAAAGACTCATTCTGATCGGCGAATCCAAGATAGAGTTCTATTCTTTTCCCCGAGGTGTTGACATTATCAGAATTCCCTGATGTTTGCAAGAAATTTTGGGAAACCGCTCCGGAGAGTCATTAACAAAAATTTCTCTGAAGAAAAAATGCAGCCTTTGCTGAATCGGCAAGGGCTGCGTTTTTGAAATAACGAGTAGGTTTCATAAAAAAGCAAAAAACTATTGTCATCAATCCGCAGCAGACTACCTCCGGCCCCATCACATCTCCGCTGTTCGGTGATTATCTGATCCAGTTTGTCCGTGTGTATAAGAGTAAGCAAGAAGAACTGACAATGCGGACGAGGGATATGACTATCTGCAAGCATATCCTGCCGCGTTTGGGTGCCGTCCCTATCGGCGAAATCAAGACCGCCGATATTCAGGTGTGGTTTGATGAACTTTGCGAGCAAGGGTATGCCCGTGCCAGCATACAGAAAATCCGCCATATCATCAGCCCCGCCTTTGACAGTGCCGTGGAAGATGAAATTATTGCGAAAAATCCGCTGAAATCCAAACGCCTGAAAATCAACACGGATAAGGAAACCCATCACAAGGCAATCCCGGAAGAGCAGATGAACGAAATGCGGGCAAACCTCCAGCATCTGCCGGACAGGGAACGCCGCTTTGCCGCTCTTCTTTGCTACACGGGAATGCGTCTGGAAGAAATCCTGGGGCTTCGCTGGGAGGATTTGGACTTTTTAAAAGAGAATCCATATTCAGCGGGCGGTGATTCATCCAAAGAGGAACAAACCGGAAATCAAGCCACCGAAAACAAAAACAAGCTTCCGTACCATTCCCCTGGCGGCCCCCCTTATCCCCCTGCTTCGGCCGACAGGAGAAAAGGGCTTTATTCTGGGCGGCGAAACGCCCCTATCCTATCAGCAGCAGAAAAAATCCTTTGATAAAATCCGCCGCACCTTCCATCTGGAGGATTGCACGGCACACGATTTCCGGGACACCTGTGCCACCGAATGGCAGGAAGCAGGAATGCCCCTGGGAACGATTTCGCATTTGCTGGGGCATGCCACCACCACGGTCACAGAAAAATGCTATGTGAAGTTCCGGGATGCGGGGCTATTGAACGCACGCCGGATTATGGAGAAAAACGCCTCCGATGTGGCAAATTTTGTGGCAGAGGAAAAAGCCCAAGAACCCTTATAAATCAAGGCTTTGCGGCGTCTTTTTTATCCCGTGATGTGGCAAAATATGTGGCAAAACGGGCGAAAACAAAAAACGAGGTCCTTCGGATGCACGCCAAAGAACCTCAAAATGCCTAAACCATGAACAAATATAACAAAAAACCAGTCATTTCTGACTGGTTTTTCTGGAGCTGATACCCGGATTTAAACCGGAGAATGCATCTTTTCTGAAGGATTGGGAACGGTATAAATGCCGTTTTTCAGCTGCCCGGCGGATTTTCCTTGAAAAGGCTGGAAAATGCGGTATACTAGATACAAATGCAAACAAGGGAGGATATATATGAAACGATTATTTGCTGTACTGTTGTCTGCGCTGCTGCTTTTCATTTGCGCTGCCTGCGCGGAGGCGCCTGGATTTACCTTCCGCAACGGGCTGCACTGGGGCATGAGCCCTGCCGAAGTGCTGGCGGTTGAAGGCCGTGATGAAGCGGATGATGAATTTTTTACATACAGAACATACACGATGGAGCTGGAAGAGCTTGAACTGAGCAAATTCGAGGCGGATATCGGTTACCTGTTTGTGGATGGCAAGCTGGCTGCGCTGGAGATCGATCCCGATCTTTGGTTTGAATTCGATGATGAGGATATTGCATATCTCAAAGAGGCACTCACCATCGTTTACGGCCCTGTGGATGAGACGCTGCCGGTTCCTGCCCATGTAGCTGCCCTGATGGCAATGAATGATGTTCAGATCGTTTGCGGCTGGCAGCCTGATACGGATACCTATATCTGTATTGTGGGCTATGATTCTTATATCGAATTGGGCTATTTCGATGTGAATGTGGATTATCTTGCCATGATGCAGGCTGTGGCCCCTACGCCCATCCCTGAACCCATCAATATCCGGGGTCTGTAAAATTGCAAGTCATCATCGCCCGTCCGGGAAAAATACCCCGGACGGGCGTTTTTTTTCATCGATATCTGGGGCAAAAAGAGCCCTGTTCCATGCCCAGCTCCTGTTTTTCTATGAGCCGTACCGGCGCGCCGGCATTTGATTCAAAGAATAGCAGACTGGCTGCTTCCGAATGGGACAGGGACAGCAGAATGGCTTGACTTGCCAATTCTGTGCATGATATAATAAAAAAAGTGATTCACCGCTGAAAGGAAAGATATGCATGAAACGATTCTTGATTCTGTTATGCCTGGCGTTGGCATTGCCGTTTGCTGCGGCATGGGCAGAAAATGATGAAATGGTCACCTTCGGGAATGTTTCCGTCCGGAAGGATGCTGCCTATGTTGATATGGGTGAGCAGGTGGTGGCGGATTGGAAGGCGTTTTATTCCTTCCTGGATCAGCTGCCGAATGTAGAAAAGGTGGATATGTTTGCTACCACTGTGGAAAAAAAGGATATTACCCAGCTGGAGACCCGATTCCCCGATATCAAGTTTGGCTGGACGATCCATATCACCCGGGCACATTATATCCGCACTGATCAGACTGCTTTTTCCACGCTGCATGGCTCCTGCAATCTGCATACCTCCAAGGAATTGGAAGTGCTGAAATATTGCACGGAATTGATCGCGCTGGATATTGGCCATAATGATCTGACGGATATTTCCTTCCTGGAAAATCTCACCAAGCTGCGGGTGCTGATTATTGCCATCAATCCGGAGCTGCGCAGCATTGAGCCTCTGCGCAATCTGAAAGATCTGGAATATCTGGAGGTATTCTCCTGCAAGATTCGGGATCTTTCGCCCCTGAAGGATCTGCCCCATCTGATGGATCTGAATATCGCCTATAACGAGCGGATCACCGATTATTCCGTGCTTTACGAAATGCCCCAGCTCAAACGCCTGTGGATGCCCCAGATCGGGGTGCCCGTATATAAAAAGGATCTGGCCAAGCTGCAGGAGGCCCTGCCCAACACCACCATCATGAATTCCGGCCATCCCACTGCCAACGGCTGGCGGGAGGGCAACCATTACGAAACGATTTATGCCATGTTCCGGGCAGATGAGTATATGCCTTTTGAGGATTCCTATCCGCTGGGGGATGAAGATATGCCCACGGAAAATGATATTGTGCCTCTGAACTGACAGATAAAGCAAACCGGCCATGAAACGCAGAAGACGCGATTCATGGCCGGTTTTCATTGCTTATTTTATACTTTTTCAATGCGATGGCGAACGGTAAACCGCTCCAGAGCGGCCAGCCCCAGCAGCAGCACAATCATGAAGGAATAA
>SVGW01000040.1 GCA_015056125.1 Clostridiales bacterium
CCCCTGGGATGCGTCGAAGGGCCGCTGCCCTTCGACTGAAATCCGCAGCCGGCGACATGTGCGGCGGCGAGGAGCGGAAGTATTCCGCTTCCTATATCAATTTACGATCGCAAAAATAGGCTTTCCATCCCTTTTCACAGGGCTGGAAAGCCATTTTTGCAGTAAATGTGATGGATCGAATGGAAGACTGCTTTAGCTGACTTCCATTCGCAGTTTGTCGAAAATACTTTTTCGACAAACTGTTTTATTTCAGTCTGTTGCTATGCGCGCAAAACGGGAGTAAAATATATCCGTTACAGAAAGGAGAAACGCCATGAAGATTTACCGTGACGAATTTGTTCTTCGTACCTGCAATTGCGATTTTCAAGGCACCTGGCGCCCCAGCGCCATTTTGGAAACCATGCAGGAGGCGGCGGGAATGCATTCGGAAATTCTGGGCTGCGGCAGGGAGCCGCTTCTGAAGAAAAATGCCGTCTGGATTTTAACCCGCAATGATGTGCGCATGAATCGCTATCCTCGCGTGGGGGAAAGGGTGCGCGTGGAAACCTTCCCCATGCCCAATCGCCGCTGGTTTTTCCCCCGGTATTTTATTTTTCAGGCGGAAAGCGGCGAGAAATTGGGGTGCGCATCCACTTTGTGGGTGCTATTGGATCCCGTCAGCCGAAAAATGCTCCCCCCAGGTGACGTGGCCGATTTGATCCCTGATAATTCTGACCTCACGCCGCCCATGGGCATGCCTGCTGCGGTGGAAGCAGTGGAAGGGGAGGAAAAAATTTTTTCCCGGATGCCGGGCTACACCGATTTGGATGTGAATCAGCATGTGAATAACACCCGCTATGCCGATTGGGCCTGCGATGCCCTGGGGGTGGAATGCATGCGGGAAAATTGCCTGGCCACCATGCAGGTAAATTATCATGCCGAAGTGCTTCCCGATCAGGCGATCACCCTTCATGCCATCTGCGATGGCGAAAAATATCAGGTGTCCGGCTATCGGGAGGATAAGCTGCATTTTGAATTGGGCGGCTGCCTGGCCCGGCGTAAATCGTAGTTTTTGATTTGGAAAAAACGCGCACTTTTTGATTTTTCCTCCGTTGTGCTGCAATATCTATAATTTTGTGCTTGCCATTTTTTTCAGAAAGAGATAAAATAAACATACCTGAGTAAAAAAGGAGGACACGCATTTATGAAAATCGGTGCGCAGCTGTATACCATCCGGAATTACACCCAGAATGAAGTGGACCTTGGCCGTGCTTTGGAGCAGGTAGCCAAGATCGGCTATGAAGTGGTTCAGCTTTCTGCTATCGGCCCCATCGCTCCCAAAACCGTCAAGAATCTGTGCGATCAGAATGGCTTGAAAATCGTGCTCACCCATACCCCCGAAGCCCGCTTCCTCAACGACCTAGATAAGGTGATTGAAGAGCATCAGATGTATGGCGCCAAGTATGTCGGCCTGGGCGCTATGAGCGAAAAGTATCGCAACGAAGGCTGGCTGCCCCGGTTCGCCGAGGATTTTGAAGGCCCCGCCCGGAAGCTCAAGGAAGCTGGCCTCAAGTTCATGTATCATAACCATGCTTTTGAATTCGTGCATCTCTCCGATGGCCGCACCCTGATGGAGCATTTGCTGGAAATGATGCCTGCCGATATTATGGGCGTCACCGCCGATACCTACTGGCTCCAGTTTGCCGGCGTGGACGTAAACGCCTGGATGGCCGCTCATGCCGATCGCCTGCCCTGTGTGCATCTGAAGGATCTGGTGCCTGCCGGCTTTGAAGTGCATATGGCTGCCGTGGGCCAGGGCAATATCAATTATGCCGATATCCTCAAAACCCTCTCTGCCAACGGCGTTACCGAGTATGCCCTGGTTGAGCAGGATAATTGCTATGGCGAATATCAGCTGGCCTGCCTCAAGAAGAGCTACGATCATCTGGTAAAGCTTGGCTACAAGTAAGAAATACATAAAAAGTAAAAGGAGAGTCAATCAAATGAGTAAGGTACGTTTGGGTATCATTGGCTGTGGCAACATGGGCTCCGGCCATATCAACAACATCATCGCCGGCAAGTGCCCCGAAATTGAAGTAGTGGCCGTGGCCGATCGCCGGGAAGAGCGCCGCACCTGGGCCAAGGAAACCGTGCCCACCGCTCAGATCTTTGTGGAAGGCGAAGAACTGATCGATTCCAAGGTGTGCGATGCCGTTCTCATCGCTACTCCTCATTATCAGCATCCCACCCTGGCCCAGTACGCCATGGAGCGCGGCCAGCACGTGATGGTGGAAAAGCCTGCCGGCGTATACACCCTGCAGGTGCGGGATATGATCGCCTGCGCCGATAAGCATCCCGAACTGGCTCTGGGCATGATGTTTAACCAGCGCACCAATTGCGTGTACCGCAAGCTCAAGGAAATGCTGGAAAATGGCGAACTGGGCCAGATGAAGCGCGTTTCCTGGCTGATCACCGATTGGTACCGCACTCAGAATTATTATGATTCCGGCGCCTGGCGCGCCACCTGGGCCGGCGAAGGCGGCGGCGTGCTGATGAATCAGTGCCCCCATCAGCTGGATCTGCTCACCTGGCTGTGCGGCATGCCCACCAAGGTGCAGGCTTTCTGCCATGAGGGCAAGTGGCATGATATCGAAGTAGAAGATGACGTCACCGCTTATCTGGAATTTGAAAACGGTGCTACCGGCGTGTTCATCACCACCACTGCGGATGCTCCTGGCACCAACCGCCTGGAAATCTGCGGTACCAAGGGCCGCATCGTGTGCGAACGCGGCAAATTGATCTTTGACCAGCTGGAAGTGGATGAGCGCGAATGGTGCGCTTCCTGCGAAGGCGGCTTCGGCAAGCCCCCCATGAAGACCTTCGAAGTGGAAACCGATGGCCAGAATATTCAGCATCCCGCCGTGCTCAATGCTTTTGCCGGCAATATTCTCCGCGGCGAAAAGCTGGTGGCCGATGGCCGCGAAGGCATCAACGGCCTCACCCTGGCCAATGCCATGTTCCTCTCTTCCTGGACCAACGCCCCCGTGGTGCTGCCCCTGGATGAAAAGAAATTCTATGATATGCTCATGGAACGCTGCAAGACTTCCCGCCATAAGGAAGAAACCGGCAAGACCTTCTCTACCGAAGGGAGCTACTGATTAAAATGTATCGTGTAGGTATTGTGGGCTGCGGCGGCATCGCTCAGGTTCATGCGCCGGTGCTTATGCAGCTTGCCGAAATTGATTTTGTGGCCTGTGCGGATATCCGCGTGGAACGGGCGCAGGCAATGGCAGAAAAGTTTGGCTGCAAGGCATATGCTTCTATGGAAGAAATGCTGGAAAATGAAAAGCTGGATGTGGTGCATCTTTGCACTCCCCACTACCTCCATACTCCCATGGCTCAGGCGCTGGCCGAAAAGGGCATTGCGGTGTTTACCGAAAAGCCCCCGGTCATCTCCTGGGAGCAGTGGGCTGATCTTCAGGAAGCGGCCAAAAAGGTGCCCCTTGGCATCTGCTTCCAGAATCGCTATAATCCCAATGTGAAGGAAGCCCAGCGCATCATGGCTTCCGGCGAATATGGCAAGCTCCTGGGCGGCCGGGCCTTTGTGACCTGGAAGCGGGAAGCCCCCTATTACACCGAAAGCGGCTGGCGCGGCACTTGGGAAACCGAGGGCGGCGGTGCTTTGATCAACCAGTCCATCCACACCCTGGATCTGCTGGTGCGATTGATGGGCAAGCCTGAAAAGGTGGAAGCCCATATGGCCAATCATCATCTCCAAGGCGTCATCGAGGTAGAGGATGCCGTGGATGCTTACATGATCCTGGATGGCAAGCCTGCTCTTTTCTATGCCACCACCGCTTATGCCACCAATTCTCCCGTGCTGATCGAATTGCAGCTGGAAAATGCCGTGCTGCGCATGGAATCCGATGCTCTGGAGATCCACACCAAGGGGAATGTGGAAAAGCGCACCTTCCAGCTTCCGGAAACCTTGGGCAAGGGCTACTGGGGAAATGGGCATTTCACCTGTATTGCCGATTTCTATCATAGCCTGGCCACGGGCGAGCCCTATCAGAATGATATCCATTCTGTGGAAGACACGGTCAACGTGATGCTCCAGATTTATGAGCAGGGCAAAAAGGATCTGGCATAAATTGAATCCATCAAAAGAGCAAGGCACAGTTTTCGTGCCTTGCTCTTCTTTTGTGCCTTTTATTCGGTTAGAAGTCGTTTTTCTTCAAGCGCCTCTTTTTTTCCGTGAATGCGCCCTAATGCATACATCAGCAGTGTTGCGCACAGCAGATTGATCCAGCCGGTATGAGCAGGGGTCATAGAATTTACCAAGCCAAGCAGCAAATTGACCCCTCCGATTCCTCCCAGCATTTTTCCGATTTTGTCCAGATGGTTGATTTTGGAATCTATATCGGAAAAAATGTCAAATTCGCCGTCCACCGTTTTTTTGCGAAAAAAAATCCATTGCACCATACGTCCGATATATTCTGCGCCTGTTTCCTGCATAAAGCCGATGTAAGCGTCATCGTGATTATGCATTTCCAGCCGGATTGTGTATTCCCCTGGGGTACACGCCACGAAATGATAGGTGCATAAGCCCACCTTTTCCAATAGCCAGCCGGATTGCGCCATCAGATTCAGCCAGCGTTCTTCCTTTTCAAATTCCCATACCCAGAATAGCTTCCGCACTGTTTTTCGCTCAATCATTAGCCTTCCTCCCTGATGATGGCTTCGCCGTTTTCTAGCAACTGACGCAGTCTTTTTAGCTCATTTTTTAGTATCGTCATTCCTTTATCCGTCAGCCTGTATTCCTTTTTCCTGCTTTCCTCTGCCGCCGGAAGCGGCACAATCCAGCCCTTTTCGCACAGCGCATTTAGCGCACCATACAGCGTACCCGCCGCCAGGCGAACACGGTCGCAGGAAAGCTGACGGGTTTTTTGCATGATACCGTAGCCGTGCTGGGGAGTAACCAGAGAAAGAAGGATATAGTATGTGGATTCCGTCAGCGAAATATGTTCATTCAAAGCAATTCCTCCCTGTATAGATATATCGGAATGCGATATATCGTGATACAATTATAACGGATTCCGATATAGTTGTCAAGGGAAAAAGTTGAAAATGAAGTGTGGCTTCTTTGGGTCATGCCCTTGCCAAGCAGCATAAAAAAGGCTAAAATAGATATTAGTAAAGGGAAGGGAGGAGAGATTATGCAGAAAAAGCAGCCTGTGATCAGCCAGCGGTATGATTTGATGTCAATTGGCGCGCTCTATTCCTTTTTGTTTTGCATGATGGCCTCCAGCGTGCTGGTCTCTCTTCCCATGCTGGGAGGCACCTTGTATCTCACCTTCTATGTATCCATGCTTTTGAGCCGCTATCGCCGGGCTCATCTGGCGGAGCTGTTTCCCCGGGCCATGCGAAGAACGGGCAATCTTTTGCTTGTCGCCCTTTTGCTGGCATTGCTGGGGCTTATGTCTGTATATCCGGTGAGTTTGGCTCAGGCTGATTTCTGGCAGCTTTTTGGCTTGGTGCTGTGCGTGATGCTGCGCCAGGCGCTCATTCGCTACAGTTTGGAGAAAAGCCTGGTGGATGGGTATAGGCCTATGCGGAAGTTCTGGCGCCTGTTTTGGGTGCAGCTTTTGTTTTTGCCGCCGCTGATGCTGTTTTTGCTTTTGAGCCAGCCTGATGTCCAGATCAGTTGGTCCCTGGTGATTGGCTATGTAAGCAGCGGCTTGCTGGAATGCCTGTCCTCTGGTCGGGCGCGCAGCCATCTGTCTCCTCCTTCTGCGCAGGTAACCCAGGAGCAGGAAGCGCTTCAGGGGGTGCATGCCTTCCGGATGTTTCGGCATGTGATGCTGGTGTGCGCCGCTGCCGTACAGGTTACTCATGTGCTCACCTACACCTATATTGCTGCCACCGCCGATGCCCTGATCGTGTGCATGGTCCTTGCTCTTTTGTGCACCTATGCCGCTGCCTGGTTGGCTAATCGCCTGCTCAGCCGCTTTTTCTCCCAGGATTCCGATCCCAGCTTTCTGATGCTGGCGGGGCTGGTGGCGTGGTTCTATGGCCTGATCCTTTTTATCCGCTGCCTGGATACCCCGGCTTCCATCAATGCCTATGTGTCCCTGGGGCTTTGCACTGTGGGCGCCACGGTGTGTTTTCGGATGCTGGGGGAAATGGGGGATGATATGCGCCGGGTGGCCGCCTTTGGCATCGGCCGAACCCCTGCCAAGGATTGGGGCTTGCTGCTCCAGGCCCAGGTGGATTATGCCGCCCTCATTGGTCAGCTGATCTCTTTGCTTGGGCTGATTCTCATCTGTGCTTTTACCGGCCCAGATTTTTATGGCGATGGAGCGGCGCTCTTCCGCTCATTCAGCCCTCTTTTGACCCTGCCGGCGCTTTTGCTGGTGGTGATCGCCCTGGTGTTTGCCTTCCTTTTCCCCATGACCAAGCAGCATATGGAAAAGCTGCGCCGGTATATGGATTTGCAGAAGGAAGGCAAGGAAAATGTTCCCCTCCACGATCAATTGGAGGCCGTGGTGGTGCGCCGCAGCCTCAAGCACTATGGCATCAAAGCCTTGCTGGCCTTGATTCGCCCCTTCTATTTTCATAAGATCTGCGGAAAAGAAAATGTGCGCCTGGATGAGGATGCCCCCTGTATTTTCGTTTGTAATCATGGGGAAATCTACGGCCCGGTGGTGGCCAATCTGTATGTTCCTTTTTCCTTCCGTCCCTGGTCCACTTATGAAATGCTGGATAAGGCAGTGGTGGCGGAACGCACCTTAAACGGCACCATGCAGGGGCAAAAAATTCTTCCTCCCGCTCTGCTCAAATGGCTCATGGAAAAAATCTTTGCTCCGGCTTTGGTGTGGATCATGAAATCGGTGGATGCTATCCCGGTCTATCATGATCATCCTTTGAAGCTCCGCAAAACCTTCAGGGAAACCGTCGCCGCTATGGAAGCGGGGGATAATATCCTGATTTTTCCTGAAAATGCCTATACGGAGGAAGATCATAAGTATGTGAAGGAGGGTGTGTCCGAATTTTTTTCCGGGTTCACCCTGGTAGGGCAGCTTTATCACCATAAAACCGGGAAATGCGTTCAGTTTATTCCCATTTATGCCGATAAGCATAAGCGCACCCTCACCTTTGGAATCCCTACCCGCTATGATCCTTCCGTTCCTACTGCAGAGGAATCTCAGCGGCTTTGCACCTACCTTCGGGGCGAAATGCTCCGGGTGGCCGGAATGAAAGAGAAATAAACATGAAAAAGGGCTGAAATCGGCCCTTTCAGACTGTCAAAAAACCCCTGGGATGCGTCGAAGGGCCGCTGCCCTTCGACTATAATCCGCAGCCGGCGACATGTGCGGCGGCGAGGAGCGGAAGTATTCCGCTTCCCATATCAATTTACGACCGCAAAAATAGGCTTTCCAGCCGGTGAAAAGGGATGGAAAGCCATTTTTGCAGTAAATGTGATGGATCGAATGGAAGACTGCTTTAGCTGACTTCCATTCGCAGTTTGTCGAAAATACTTTTTCGACAAACTGAAAGGGCTGAAATCGGCCCTTTTTTGGTAGAAATAATCATTTTCTCTTGACTGTAAAGGCACTTGATAGTCTATACTGCTTTTGCATAGAAAGGAGGAGACGGATGAATATCAAAGAAATAGAACAAAAGACCGGTATGGCACGGGCGAATATCCGGTTTTATGAAGAGAAGGGATTGCTTTTCCCCAAACGGGCTGACAACGGCTATCGAATCTATAGCCAGGAAGATTTGCAAACGCTCAAGCGGGTGCAGCTGCTGCGTTCCCTGGATTTTTCTCTGGAGGATATCCGGGCGCTGCAAACGGGTGAAAAGGAATTGTGCGCGGCTTTGCAGGAAAGAGAGGCGGCATGGGCCCGGCAGCGGGAAAAAGCACAGCGGGCTCAGGAAATCTGCCGCGCCATGCAGAATGAACAAGTAACTTATGCGACCCTGGAAGCAGAAAAATACATCAGCGTCGCTCCCGAAGCCTTCCGCCATGCCCCTTCTGTGCAGGAAGATCGCTTGCCCTATCCGTTTTATCCGTGGCGGCGTTTCTTTGCCCGAATGTTGGATCAGATGCTGATAAATCTGCTTTGGACGGCAGTGCTGAGCATCGTGTTCAAAATGAGCCTCATTCATGCGGCCAAAGGATGGGAATTGGTGGACTGGGGGATGGCCATCTTGCTGACGATGCTGCTGGAGCCTTTTTTCCTGCATCTTTTTGGTACAACGCCGGGAAAGTGGATCATGGGGCTGCGTATAGAGGGAAGTGATGGAAAAAAGCTCTCCCTGGCCGATGCCCGTAGCCGCACCTGGAGTGTGCTGTGGCGAGGGGAGGGGCTGTATGTTCCGATTCTGAATTTCATTCGCAATTGGAAAAGCTACCGCGCCTGCTCCCAGGGAGAAATGTCCAGCTGGGATTGGGAAAATTCGATTTCATATATAGCGCGGGATCGCTCGCCCTTCCGTCCGTGGATACTGGCCGCAGCGATGGTTTGCATCTTTGGGATGAATTTTATTTGCTACAATATTGCCGCTGCCCCACCCCATCGCGGGAAAGTGACCATCGGGCAATTTGCTCAAAACTATAATGCAGCCCTGGATTTTTATGGGCTCTCCGATGAAAGAAGGCTGGATGCTGCCGGAAAATGGACAGAACCGGAGCGCGATACCATCGCCATCATTTTTTATCAGGAGGAGGATTTTCCGCAACTGCAATTTTCTTTGGATCAAGAGGGCTATATCCGGGAAATTTCCTTTGAATATATCCAGGAGGATGCGGAATTGATCAGCCGGGGAATGAAAAATATTGCCTGCTGGGCCTCTTACGCCCTGATGAACGCACAGCCTTCCGCTCATATCTTCTCCTTTGCGCCCTGGCGCCTTGTAAGCGACCTGCCAAATTCCTCTATCGGCGAAGATTTCGATCTATCCATGTTCGGCGTGCGGGCAAGCTACCAGTGCCGGCAAAGCGGGTATATGGATATGGGGGATATGATGTGGCCGGCAAATGAGGCGGATAATTTCCTCTCCATCTCTTTTTCTCTTGCGTATGAGTAAAAAAATTTCGCCCTTTGCCTGCTGGCATCCGGCGAAATTTTTATAAATGCTATTTTATTGCACGTACAGATCATCCCGCAGGCGATAGATGGTGCATCCCCTGTTCTTGGTGCAGATGGCTTCCACAAACCATTCTGCCGTCTTTACCGCTTCATACTGAATGTAGCCCCAGCGCACGCCGTCGATGCGTTTTCCCTTCATGTTGCTGTCCGTCCAGTATAGTTCATCGGTATCCGGATTGTAATCGGTCATAAAGAGCAGGCTGTGGGGGCCGTTACCGTGGTAATAATAGCCCACCATCTGGAAAAAATCTCCCCGCTCCACCTGCTCCAATACTGCCCGGCACAGGGCCCGGTTTTCTTCCTTGCTCAGGTTCTGGTCGTATTTGAATTGGGCGGCGATTTCAAAGGGCGCACCGTCAGAGGGCCCTTCGGGGCGCCATTCAATGCCGTAATCGTAGGGCGCGCTGTCCGCTTTGGATTTGTTCTTGGGCATGTATAATTCCAATTCGGGATACTCTGCCATGCGGTAGGCACCGGAAAAGGTATCAAACAGGCGCATCACAAAATTTTTGCATACGCCCACGTGCCAGTCCTCCTGAGCAGGGGCAAATTTGTAGCGGCTGTCCTTGCTGTTGGCGTAGGCCTCGTCAAACATATCCTGGATGAATTGATCCTTGGGGGAAATAATTTTCACCGTTTCCAAAAGCTCCTGGCCCCCAGGCAGGATGGCGGAGATTTTCAAAGTCGCGCCGGTGGTGAAATAATCATCCGGGGTCTGGGCAAATTCTCCCTGGATTTTTCCTTCTTCCTGGGAGAGGGCTATTTCTTTTCCATCCGGGAAGATGAGGATGGCCTGCATCTTTTCTGCACCCTCGCAGGATGCGCTCACGGTGAGCTTTCCGCCCTTTTCCCAGCTCTGCCCATTTTGGGGGCTTTCCACCCGCAGCACGATTCGGGGCTTGATTTCCGTGTAATAGACCTCTTCTTCCTCTTCCGCTGCCGCCAGGGGACAGATCAGCAGCAAAAGCAAAAGCAGCAGGGGCCATTTTTTATGCATCGTAAATTCTCCTTTATCTGTGCACCAGCAGCGCGCCGGGAAGAATTTTCACCTGCGCCTGGGGAGCGGAAATGATTTCGCCGTCAATATTGAGGCGCATGCCGGGAGAAGAAAAGCTCACCTGGCTGGCCCGGTAAAATTTGGTTTCTGGAAATTTTAGAATTTTTCCCTGCATCAGCCCCGCGAGCCGGAAAGGCAAATCCCGCTTGCGCACATGCCCGACCACCACGATATCCAATAGCCCGTCGTCCGCCTTGGCATCCGGGGCGATCAGAATGCCGCCGCCAATGTGGCCGCCGTTGGCCGCTGCTATCACAAAGGCTTTTTGGCGAATTTCTTTTCCCCCGTCCACTGTGAAGGTAAGATCCATGGATCGGAAGCGAAACAGGGCCATGAGCACGCCGTAAAAATAGGGGAGAACACCCCGGCATAGGTGTTTCACCTGCAGCATGTAATCCAGCGCCATCACGTCAAATCCTGTGCCGATTTCGTTAAGAAAGAGTCGGCCGTTTACCATGCCGATATCGGTGGGCTTGGCAGGGGAAAGAAGGATATGTTCCAGCGCCTTTATGGGATCCTTGGGAATCCCAATGGTTTTGATAAAATCATTGCCCGTTCCAGCCGGAATAATACCCAGGGCCGCCTTGGTGCCAAGCAGGCCTTGGGCCGTTTCGTAGGCCGTTCCATCTCCGCCAATGGCCAGCACCAGCTGGGCGCCGTTTTCTGCGGCCTCCTTGGCCAATTCTGTTGCATGGCCGGGGCGGCAGGTTTCCGTCAGCATGCAGGGAATGTTTTGATCCTTTAGCGCCTGCAAAATCTGCATCCCCACTTTTTTACCCGTTCCGTGCCCTGCGGTGGGGTTGCAGATGGCGTATACCGTCATGGCCCGATCCCTTCTTTCCTGTTAACATGATAACTTTATCGCAATTTCTTTTCCTTGTAAAGAGAAAAAAAGTAAATTTTGTCGCTTTGTGTACTTCAATTTATTGCAAGGGTTTACGCCGGGAGGAAGTTGTGATATAATACATTATGAAAAGTACTCTTTATTTCCACAGAATTGCCCGCAATTCAGGGCAAAGGGAGGATTTTTTTCATCATGGATAACCGCCTTTTATTCCAGCTTCAGCAGGTGCTCAGCCGCCTGCATGCCCCTATTTCTCTTCTGGATGTGGATGGAAACAGCTTGATTCCCAACGAAGATATTCGCTTCTCCCTGCCTCCTCTTCCGCAGCCCGGCACGCCTGTTGCCCAGGATGGCCGGCTGTATCAGATTTGCACGGCCAACACCAATTGGGTGATTATGACCACGATCAACGAAATGGATGCCGCCAAGGATACCTTCCTGCTGTGCGATGCCATGATCGCCGCTGTGATTGCCGCTAGCGAAGCAGGCAATGATCTCAATAATGCCTATCAGCGAATTTTGCAGAATGAATTGTCCCTGGCTGAATTGGATGCGGTGGTGGATGAGCATCATATTCCCGGGGGCATTCCCCGCTGCGTGCTGCTGATGCATATGGTGCAGGTGCAGCAGAGCAGCGCATATGAAATTCTGGATGAAATTCTGCCCCGCTCGTCCTCTGATATGCTGGTGGCCATGGATAAGCATACCGCTGCTTTTGTGAAGGATGTGAGCGGGCTGGAGGATGTGGATGAATTGCGCCAGTTTGCCTGCGCGGTGCAGGAAACCCTGCTCAGCGAGATCGCCCTCCCGATCACCGTGGGCATCGGTGAAGTGGCTCGGGGCGTGGGCGAATTGCACGCTTCCTATCGCCAGGCCCGCCGCGCTATTGAAATCGGCCGCGCTTTCGCGCCGGAGCGCACCGTGCATGTATATCGTGGCATGCTGCTGGAACGCTTCCTTTCCGATCTTTCTCCTGAAACGGCAGAGCATTATCATAGCCTCCTTTTCAATCGTTCCACCGCCCGCCTTTTCAGCGAGGAAATGCTCTATACCATCGAAATGTTCTTTAAGAAGGATCTGAATCTCTCCGATACTGCCCGCCAGCTCTATATTCACCGCAATACCCTGGTGTATCGCCTGGATAAGGTGCAGCGTCAGGTGGGCTTGGATCTGAGAAATTTTGAAGATGCTGTCACTTTTAAAATGCTGCTTGAAATGCGCAAGTGCGGCAATAATAAAGCCAAAGGAAAGAAAGCGCATTGATTTTATCTGAAAGGAGCACTAAAATGAAAAAGCGCCTTCTGGCCCTGGCGGCTGCGCTGATTGTGTTTTCCGCTGCTTTGGTGGTTACCGGGCATGCTGCCGGCTTCTTTGATTTTTCCGGCAAGAAGAGCGAAACGGTCACCATCTCCCGGGAAGAATACGATCGTCTGTCCCGGTATGCCAAGATGGATACCATCCTCCAGTATGTGGAGGCCTGGTATTATAAAGAGCCCGACGTGGATGCTTTGATCGAAAATGCCACCCGCGGCCTCCTGTATGGCCTGGAGGACCCCTACACCTTCTATTATAACGAAGCGGAATGGGCCGAAATGTGGGCGGATGATGAAGGGGAATACGCTGGCATCGGTTTGCATCTTCTGGGCAATTATCTGGATTATTCCGTTACCGTTATCCGTGTCTTTAAGGATACGCCTGCTGAAAAGGCAGGAGTACGCAGGGGCGATATTCTGGTGCGGGTAGAGGATATTGAGGTCACTGCCTATACCATGCAAAACGCCGTCAATGTGATGCGCGGCGCAGTGGATGAAGTGGTGGAAATCGAAGTGCTCCGCGGGGAAGAGTATATCACCTTCCAGATCCCCCGGGCCATCATCCATGTCAATCGCCTGGAATATACCATGCTTCCCGATCAGGTGGGCTATATTGCCCTGTATGAATTTGCAGGCGAAAGTGAAAAAGAATTTACCGATGCGCTCAATAGCCTGATTCAGCAGGGAGCCAAGTCCCTGGTTGTGGATTTGCGGGATAACGGCGGTGGCTGGGTCAGCGCGGCGGTGGAAATCGCCGATCTTTTCCTGGAAGAAGGCGTGCTGGTCTATAGCGAAGATCGCTATAAAACCCGGGAAGAATATAAGACCACCGCAGGGGCCAATGATATCCCTCTGGTGATGCTGGTGAACGAAAATTCCGCTTCCTCCTCCGAAATCTTGGCGGGTGGCTTAAAGGATTTGGGCCGGGCCAAAGTGGTGGGAGTCAATACCTTCGGTAAGGGCATTATCCAAACCGTGCTGGGTCTGGAGGAGAATGTGGATGGCTTCCAGATGACCTACGCCCAGTATTTCCTCCCCTCCGGCCAGGCTGTGCATGAATTGGGCATCGCTCCCGATGTGGCGGCGGAAATGCCGGAAGAAATGGCCTCCTCCTATTTTGAAACGGGTGATCTCACCGACCCCCAGATGAAAACCGCCTGGGAAGAAGCCAAGAAGCTGATCAAGTAAATATGTTTGCTCAGGCCCTCTGCACTTGCAGAGGGTTTTTTTTGCTGGTTCTTGTATTTAGGCACAATTCCTGTTATACTGAAAGCAACAACCCTCTATCGATACAATATTCCAGGAGGAAATGATCTTATGAATCAGGTTAGAATGAAGTTTGAAGGCATGGCGGATTGGGCCGCCAAATATCTGGAAGCGCGCCAGCTCAATGATCCCGCCCAGTGGCGCAAGTTTGTGGATGTATATCGCGATCAGCCTGATCACACCAATTCCGGCTGGCGGGGCGAATTCTGGGGCAAGATGATGCGGGGTGGTTCTCTTGTGTATGCCTACACCCGCAATGAAGAAGTGTATCAGGTGCTCACCGGCACGGTGGAAGATATGATTACCACGGCAGAGCACGATGGCCGTGTATCTTCCTATGCCCGCAGCGGCGAATTTGACGCATGGGACCTGTGGTGCCGCAAGTATGTGCTCCTGGGAATGGAGTATTATCTGGATATATGCAAGGATGCGGTGCTGAAGGAAAGAATTATTGTATTCCTCAAGGGCGCGCTGGATTATATCATGAGCAAAATCGGCAAAGGCCCGGATAAAAAAGAAATTACCGATGCCACCAGAAGCTGGTATGGCATCAATTCCACCTCCATTCTGGAGCCTGTGGTGCGCCTGTATCGCCTTACCGGGGAAAAGAAATATCTGGATTTTGCTACCTATATCATTGAAACCGGCGGCGCCGACGGCATCAATATTTTTGAACTGGCTTATGAAAATAAGATCAAGCCCTATCAGTATGGCGTTTCCAAGGCCTATGAAATGACCTCCTGCTTCGAGGGCCTGCTGGAATACTACTATGAAACCGGCATTGAAAAATACCGCACCGCGGTGATCAATTATGCCCATGCCGTATTGGATACGGAAATTTCCGTCATCGGCAGCTGCGGTGTCACCCATGAGCTTTTTGATCATACCCGCACCCGCCAGACCATCAAGCAGGATGAAGTGGCCCAGGAAATCTGCGTCACCGTCACCTGGATGAAGTTCTGCTCCCGTCTGTTCCAGCTGACCGGCGAATCCTTGTTCATTGATTGCATGGAGCAGTCCTTCTTCAATAGCTATCTGGGCGCTTTCAATGTGGATAAGAAGCATAGCCGCTCTTCCAAATTTCGCCATGAAAAGGAAGGGGCTCAGCTCACCCTCATGCCCCTGGACAGCTACAGCCCCCTGATCCCCGGCTATCGCGGCCTTCGCACAGGCGGCTATCAGATCCTGGGGGATATGAGCTATTATGGCTGTTGCGCCTGCATTTGCGCTGCCGGCGTGGGCGTGTATGCCCAGGAAGCTGTCTGCATCCGGGATGGCGCGGTGTATGTGAACTTCTTTGAAAAGGGAAGCGCCGAATTTGAATATGACGGCGCAAAAGTCACCCTTCGCATGGATACCGATTATCCCGTCAGCGGCCTGGTGAATATGCATATTATCGCCGATCGGCCTGTGACCTTTACCCTTAAGGTGCGTGTTCCCGCCTGGACAGGCCGTGCGGAAGGCTATACCGATTACAGCCGCACCTGGCAGGATGATATGATCACCGTGGATTATCCCATGGAGATCCGTGCCCAGTATCCCGAAACCTGGGAAGAGGATCTGGTATATACCGGCCCCTTCAAGCACCCCAAATATCAGCATGGCGCCGGCCCCCTGCAGGTCACTCATAAGCCCGAAGATGATGATTATGTCTGCCTCATGCGCGGCCCCATCACCCTGGCTGCCGATTCCCGGATGGGCAAGGCGGCCGATTCCGTGTTTGATTTTGAGCCGGTGGGTGAAGTATGCGAAGATCGCCGGATCGTGCCCGGCACGGATTGCCTGGTGAAGGTGGCTTTTAAGGATAAGCAGGGCAATCCCTTCTATCTGGTGGACTATGCTTCTGCCGGTCGGGATTGGGAAACTTGCATTGCGGCTTGGCTGCCCGTTCCGCCAAAAGCACAGTAAACAGAAGAGGAGCTGTTTTGATGTCCCGTTATATTCCTATGCCCGCCTATCCGGATGCCATGCCGGTGGATATTTCCTTCGTATTCGAAGATGAAAAGCCCGCTGGCAAGCATGGCTTTGTGAAAGCCGATGGTGATCAGCTTCGCTTTGAAGATGGCACTTTGGCCCGGTTCTGGGGCGTGAATTTTAATGGCGGCGCCAATTTTCCTGAACATGACTATGCAAAAAAGGTAGCCCGTCGTCTGGCCCAGGCCGGCTGTAATATCGTGCGCTTCCATCAATTGGATGCCGAGTGGGATACGCCCAATATTTATTCCTTTTCCAAAGGGAAAAGGGTAAAAACTACCCGTGTTTTGGATCCTAAGAGCATGGATCGCCTGGATTATCTTATCCATTCCCTCAAGGAAGAGGGCATCTACTGCTACATGGATATGATGACCTACCGCAAGTTCAAGGAAGGGGACGAGGTTCCTTTCCATACCCACCTGATGGATGGCGCCAAGCCGTGGTCCATCACCAATCGCAGGCTCATCCAATTGCAAAAGGAATTTGCCACCCAGTTTTGGCACCACTATAATCCTTATACCGGCCTTTGCCATAAGGATGATCCCGTATTTGTTATGGCGGAGATCACCAATGAATGCGATCTTTTTGGCAATACCCGTTCCGGCCGCTGGAGTTATGTGCCCATTCCCTACTATGAAAATGAATTCCGGCAGATTTTTAGGGATTGGCTGAAGGAAAACGGGATAAAATACGATTGGGAGCATTGCGATCTGTACACCCAGGATGATCCCATGATCCAGTTTAAAATCCATGTCACCAAGGTCTATTATCAGGAAATGGCCGATCATTTGAAAAAAGAATGCGGCGTCCAATTTCCTGTTACCGGCACCAACTGGTATAAGTCCTCTGCCCTCACCAAGGCCCAGGAAGATATGGATTTTGTGGATTCCCATCACTATTTCTATGATTGGCGCTGGGGAAATACCGAGCGCACCTGCCGTCATCGTGCCATTACGGAGGCTCCCTTTGTGTTTCCCAATGCGGCCAAGATGCGCATTGCCAATAAGCCCTTCTTTATTTCCGAGTGGGATATGCCCTGGCCCAATAGCTATCGTGCAGAGGGGCCTATCTACTATGCTGCCATTGGTGCATTGCAGAATTGGAGCGGCTTCGCTATCCATACTTACTCCTACGGCACCCGATTGGAAAATATGAATGTGTTGGGCAGGGAATTATCCTCTCCGGTTGGCGGCGTTCCCTATCGGGAAGGCGTCTTCTCCGTGTGGAATGATCCCGCCAAGTTTGGGCTGTTCTATCATTCCGCTCTCATTTTCCGCCGGGGAGATGTGGCTCCGGCCCAAAAGAAAATCGCGGTCCAGGCCCAGGAGCTTGCCAAGAATGTGTTCACTGCCTTTGCTGATGGCCTGGAGCAGCACCGTCTGGCCACCGTCTTTGACGAAAAGCTGCCGGAGAGCTACGATGTATTGATCCCTGAAACGGATCATATCCCCCAGGAAATGCCCGGCGTGTATGCTTCCGATCACGGCCAGCTGATCCGGGATACCAAGGCCCAGATCGGAAAAATCGATACCCCACGCTCCAAGGTAATTTACGGGCAGATCAGCTGCAATCGCTCTCCCAGCTCCGTCATGCTGTGGAAGCCTGCTCCCATTGCCTTGCCGGGCGGCGGCCTGATCATCGATTCCTATACCGATTTCGGCGTGATTGCCCTGTCTTCGCTTACCGATGATCCCACCGAAATCTCCGATAATATGCTCCTTTCCGCTATCGGCCGGGCGAGAAATACCGGCGCTGAGTTTGATGGCAGCAAGATGCTGGATGTGGGCCGGCCCCCCATTCTTGCAGAGGTGATCCATGCCAAAGTGAAATTGAAAACGGAGATTGGCGAATCCCTCAAGGTATGGGGCGTGAATGCAGAAGGCTTCTATGCAGGCCAGCTGCCCACCGCCTATGAGGATGGCTACCTATCCTTTGAAATCGGGGATGAAATGAATCCTGCCTGCTACTATCTGATTGTAAAGGAATAATAAAAAGCAAAACGGCCTGGAGAATGAATGTCTCCATGCCGTTTTTTTTAGTTGTCAGGTCCACCACTGCTCCTGGTCAAAATCATATTCTACCCGGGTCAGCTCCAGGCCGCAGGCCGGGGCGGTGACGCCAAGATCCAGCCGGTTCAGGGAAGTAAGCGCTTTTTCCAGGCATTCCGGCTGCAATTTTCCCTGGCCGATCCCGATCAGCGTCCCGGCAATGATCCTTACCATGTTGTATAAAAAAGCATTGCCGTGTACCCGGATGATCACTTCTGTCCCTTCTCTTTTTACAGAGAGATGATCAATGGTGCGCACCGTGGTTTTGGCGCTGCCCCCTGCTGCCGCAAAGGCGGCAAAATCGTGGGTGCCAAGGATCTGCTGCCCGGCTTCATGCATGATTTTCTCATCCAAGTGCACCGGCACATGGGCGGAAATATTGCGGAAAATGGCGCTGGGGTGGGGCGCATTGTGGATGCGATAGGTGTATAGCTTGCCCGCTGCCCGGAATCGGGCATGGAAATCTGCATCCACCTGTTCGCCCTTGGTGATGCGAATATCCGGGGGCAAATAGCGATTAAGCACAAAAGGATATTTATCCGGCGGAATGGAAGAATCGGTGTCAAAATGCGCCCGCTGCCCCTGGGCGTGCACGCCGGCATCGGTGCGGCTGGCCCCGGTAATGCGAATAAAGGTGCCCAGCGCCTTTTTCAGCGCTTTTTCCACTTCATCCTGAATGCTGGGCCCGTTTTCCTGAAACTGCCATCCGGAGTAGGCGGTACCGTCATAGCTGATGGTCAGTAAAATGCGTTTCGTGTCCATGCGTTTCCCTCCAGGCATCCATCATACCCTTTCCCAGTCAAATTATCAAGTATTTCCAATGAAAATCATAGAATAAAAATCCTGTAAAAAAACGCATAAAAATCTGTCAGGCTCTGTCAGGGTTTCCTGCGTATAATAATATCATCCCCGGAAAGAGAGGTGAATGATGGCAGCAAAAAAGAAAGATGCAGGGCGGCTGCTCCGGGAACAAACGGTGTCTGTAGCGCTTCGGGCGCTGGAAAGGCTGGATGCGCTGCTCAATGATCCGGATACCTCCAATGCAGAGGTGATCAAGGCCGCCACGCTGATTTTTGAAAGGATCTATTCCCCTCATGCAGAAGGCGGCGCAGCCGGGGATTATGAAATCTGCATCAAGGAGGAAGGATAATGCCCCGGCTTACCCTGCGCGGCGATTTTATCAACCGGGTGTACCGGCCCCACCTGGAAAATGACCGCCGCTATCAAATTTACTTTGGAGGCGCGGGCAGCGGTAAAAGCGTCTTTCTGGCCACCCGGTGCGTGCTGGATGCCCTCCGCGGCCGCAATACCCTTATTGTGCGCCATGTAGCCCGCACGTTGAAAAGCAGCTCCTGGAATGAAGTCATCAAGGCCATTCATCGCCTGGGGCTTTCCTCTCTTTTCCACATCTCCAAATCGGAATCCATCATCACTGCGCGCAATAACGGCGCGCAAATTTTATTTGCCGGCCTGGATGATGTGGAAAAGATCAAATCCCTCACCCCCGCCCAGGGCGCCCTTACCGATATCTGGATGGAGGAGGCCACCGAATGTGCCTGGCAGGATTTCAAGCAGCTGGATAAGCGCCTGAGAGGCCGCAGCCGCTTTAAAAAGCGCTTCACCCTCTCCTTTAACCCCGTCTATCGGGAGCATTGGATCTACCGGGAATTTTTCCATATTTGGCAGGATGGAAAGACTTTTGCTCAAAGCGAATCCGTTTCCATTCTTAAAACCACCTACCTGGATAACCGCTTTCTTGCGCCGGATGATAAAGCCGCCCTGGAAAATGAAAAGGATCCCTATTTCTATCAGGTGTATACCCTGGGAAATTGGGGCGTGGCAGGCGACGTGATTTTTACCAACTGGCGCGTGGAAGAAATAGGGGAGGATCAGCCGGGAGAAACGCGGATGGGGCTGGATTTTGGCTTTTCTTCCGACCCCTGCGGCTTTCTGCTTTTGCGATATGACCGAAAAGCGCGAAAAATCTATGTGCTTTCTGAAATTTGCGAAAAGCACCTTACCAACCTCTCTCTCAGCCGCTTGCTCATGCCCTATGCGCATTTGGGTTCCATTGCCTGCGACAGCGCCGAGCCTAAATCCATTGCGGAGCTTCGTTCCCTGGGGCTTCCTGTTTATCCCGCCCGCAAGGGGGCGGATAGCATCCTCCATGGCGTTCAATGGCTGCGCCAGCAGCAGTTGATCCTTTCTCCCTCCTGCCGCCGCCTCAGGGAGGAACTCAGCTGCTACCAGTGGCAAAAGGATCGGGATGGCCATTCCCTACCCCACCCTCAGGATCGGGATAATCATCTCATCGATGCCATGCGCTATGCGCTGGAAGAGGATATGGCCCAGCGCCGGGCCTTCACCGGGGATCGCCGGGCGCTGGGGCTGTGAGATAAGCACAACCGTAAGAAAGGAGAAATATCTGTTGATTACTCGTGACCGGGCAATCCTCAAAAGCGGCCTTTCCGGCCGCTTTTTGCAAGGCTGCCTGAATGAACATCTCCGGGGAGCAGAAAAGCTTTCCCGGCTGCGGGATGCTTATGGGCTGCATTCCTCCATTACCCACCATGCGCGGGCGGAGGGGTTGCCCAATCACCGCCTGGCGCATGCCTATGCCCGCTATATCGTCACCGTCGCTTCTTCTTATTTGGTAGGCGCCGCCGTGTCTTATCAAGGGGAAGGGCAGGGTGCGGATGCTCTTCGTCGGGTTTACCGGGCCAGTAATGTAGCCGGGGTGGATGTGGAATTGGCCCGTCAGGCTTCGCTCTATGGGAAAGGTGTGGAAATCATCTACACGGATGACCAGGCCTGTCCCCGTTCTGCTGCCCTGGATCCCCGCTGCGCCTTTGTGGTGTATGCCGATGATGTTAGCGCCCAGCCTCTTCTTGGTATCCATTTTCATCCTTTTACGGATGAAAGCGGCGCGCCCAGGGGCTATGAAGCAGCGGTCTACACCGCGCAGGAACGCTTGCTGTTCCGCTCTCGGGATCATGCCACCCTGCTTCGGGGCAGCCCCGTCAGCCGTTCTCCCCACTACTTTGGCCGCGTTCCCATGATCGAATACTGGAATAATGAAGAGGAAACCGGGGATGTGGAATGCGTCCTTTCCCTGATCGATGCCTATGATCTGATTCAATCCAGCCGGGTCAACGATCAGGAGCAGCTGGTGGATGCGCTGCTGATTGTGTATGGTGCCCGCCTGGAAACGGATGATCGGGGGCGTACCCCTGCCCAGCAGCTGCGCCAGGATAAGCTTTTGTATCTCCCTGATCGTGAGGCAGGCGCTCAGTATCTGGTGAAATCCGCCGGCACTGGCGCAGAAGAATTGCGCACTTCTCTGGAAAGGGATATCCATAAGTTTTCCATGATTCCCGATTTGTCCGATGCGCAGTTTGCCGGAAATGTCAGCGGCGTTGCCATGCGGTATAAGCTGCTGGGGCTGGAGCAGCTCAGCCGGGTGAAGGAACGCTGGTTTCGGGAGGGATTGAAAGAGCGCATGCGTTGCTACGCTCATTTTCTTTCCGTGAAAGGGGAGCGCCCTCTGGAAACGGATCAAATGCATATTCTTTTTACCCGGGCGCTTCCTGAAAATGCCCTGGAAGCTGCTCAAATGGTAAAAACCCTGGAAGGTATGGTGCCCGATCAGGCGCTGCTGTCCCAATTGCCCTTTCTGGATGGAGAAATATCCATGGAAAATGGCTGAATGAAAAGGAGAATACTCGTGGAAGAAAAGAAAAATGACCTGCCGGAGGAAACCGGCAAAGAAATGGTTACCCCCGCCCAGCTGGAAGCTCAGCTTTCTTCGCTGGTGCAGCAATTGGCCAGTCAACTGGAGGCCGGCGCCCAGGCTGAATCCCAGCGTAAGGAAATGCTGGATAGCCGGGAAGCGGATTTGAAAAAGCGTGAAATGAACGCCAAAGTACGGGAAGAATTGGAAAAGCGCGGCCTTCCCATCCAATTGTCCCATGGCCTTGCTTTTGCTGCTCCCGAAGAAATGGAAGAGGGAATCGATGCCCTGGAAGCCCGCTTTCGTGCCGCCGTGCAGCAGGGAGTGGAAGCCCGCCTGCTTATCGATGCCCCCAAGGCGGCTCCTATCAAGCCCCTGTCCGAAATGACGGATGAAGATTACTATGCGGCTATATATCGTCGCGAAATTTGAGGAGGAAAGTCAATATGGCCAATTCGTTTATCACTGTGAAGGATTTTGCCCGGGCCGCACTGCCCCGGCTCATTGAGCATCTGGTGTTTCCCAATCTGATCCATAAGGATTATTCTGATGATTTTTCTGCCCGCCGGGGCGATACCGTCCAGGTGCGCAAGCCCGTGGTACTGGAGGCAAAGGATTTTGATCCTGCCCAGGGCGTATCCACTCAGGATATCGTAGAAACCACCGTGGATGTTACCCTGGATAAAATCGCCACCGTAGATGTGGGCATTGAAGCCCTTCAGGGCGCTGCCAATGTAGATGATCTCACCCGGGTGTTTATCGATCCTGCCGCCGCCGCTCTGGCCCAGAAGATCAATGCCGATGGCCTGAAATTGTATCAGGATGTATACGCTTCCTGCGGTGCTCCCGGTACTACCCCTGCGTCCCTTTCCGTGATGGCGGATGTGCGCAAGCGCCTCAATCAGCTCAAGGCCCCTGTTTCTGGCCGGGTAGCCGTGTGGGATCCCGAAGCCGATGCCGCCTTTACCGCCCTGGATCCTATCGTCCATGCAGAAAAGTCCGGCTCCACCCAGGCCCTGCGGGAAGGCAGCATCGGCCGCGTCATGGGCATGGAACATTTTATGAGTCAGGCTGTTAAGCTGCATGAAACGGGCATCACCGCCGCTCAGGATGTGAAGGTATATGGCGTTGTGGAAGATGGCGCCACGAGCCTTTCTCTCTCCGGCACTTCTCTTTCCGGCAAGTTGGTAAAGGGCGATCTGATCAAGATTGGCGAAGCTACCTACGCCGTTACCCAGGATAGCGAGGATGCGAAAAGCAATATGATTACCAATGTGCAGCTTTCCCCTGCCCTTCCCAAGCTTGCAAATGGCACTTCCGTCACTCTTTTGCCCAGCCATACCGCCAATCTGGCCTTTCATCCCATGGCCTTTGCCTTTGTTACCCGCCCCCTCACGGCTCCCGGCGGCGTGGAAAGCTATGTCACCCATTATAATGGCATTTCTCTGCGTGTGGTGCGCGGCTATGATATGCAGCATAAGCGGGAAATGCTGAGTATGGATGTGCTCTATGGCTTTAAAACCCTCTATCCCGAATTGGCCGTGCGCGTGCTGGGCTAAAGGAGGAATGCGGTATGACCCAGCAGGAAATGCTTGCGTCTTTGCGTCTTAGGCTGGATCAGGATGCGCCCGATGATCTTCTTCTTTCCCTTCTCTCCGATGCCGCCGCCCTGATCTGCGCCCTCACCTGGCGGGATCGGGTTCCTCCGGCCCTTTACAGCGCCCAGGTTCGTCTGGCGCTGATTTTTTATAATCGGATGGGCATGGAAGGCGAAACGGAGCATACGGAGGGCGATGTGAAAAGGAGTGCTCAGGATCTGCCGGAAGCATTGCGGCGGGAGATTTTTGCCTTCCGCCGCGCTTCCACCTGAAAGGAGCGGTTTCGATGCGGCTGATGAAAAAAGGAAGAGAAAAAGTTTTGTGGGCCGGGAAGGAAATGTGGGGCGCGGTGCGCCCCCTTTCCGGCCAGCTTTCCGCTCGCCTGTATGGCGAATATGTGCAGAATATGCTCCGGGTGCTGCTTCCCTGGAATGCGGTGATTGCTCCGGGTGACCGGGTGGAAGTGGGCGGTGCGCCCTATGTGTGCGCTGCCGCCCGTTTTTTGCTGGGCCACGTGCAGGCCGATCTTCGCAGGTGCGCCCGATGAAGGGGCAAGCAGTACTATCTTCCCGGCTCCAAAGCTTATCCCGTCATGCGGCGGAGGCCGCTCAAATTGGCGGCCGGGAAGCCATGCATGAAACGGTGCGCTATGCCAAGCAGGTGGTTCCTGTGCGTACCGGGCGACTGAAATCCTCCATTATGCCCGTCGAAAAGGAATCCTATATGGAGGTCAGCGTCCACTGCCCCTATGCGGTTTATGTGGAAATGGGCACGCGTTTTATGTCTGCCCAGCCCTATCTTTTGCCCGGTGTGCATCAGGCGGATTATTTTGCCCGGGTTGCCCGGGCGTGGAAGGAAGCGATGAAATGATCGATGTAAAGCCTGATATTTTGGCGGCGCTCAGCCATCTCCCGGCTTATGTTAAGGTGGATTATGATCGGGAGGAAGTGCCCCTTCCTGTCATTACGGTGGGTGATGAAAGCAGCCGGGTTCTTTCCCAGGCAGATGGGAAAGCGTATCTGGAGGAATATACGGCGGCAGTGGATATCTATGCAGGGGAGTTGGCAGAGATGGAAGCGCTTTTTCTGGAAACGGATGCAGCGCTTTCAGCCCTTGGCCTTCGGCGCACCTACCAGCAGGATCTGTATGATGAGCAGGCCTGCGCTTTCCGTAAATGCCTTCGCTATCGCGGGGTGCTTTGTGGCAATATTATCTATCAGTAAAGGAGAATGATCATGGCTCAAAAATCCATGGGCACGCGCCTTGCGTGCCAGGTCAATAATGAAACGGTATCCATTGGTCGCCTGCGTTCCATCAGCGAAATTCGGGCGGATAGCGAAGCCGTGGATGTGACCACTCTGGATGCCCCGGGCGGCTTTCGCATGTATGCTCAGGGTGTAAAAAATATGGGGGAAGTCACCCTGGAAGGGTTTCATGATACCCAGGAAGCCAGTCAGGCGATTCTTCGGTCCCTTTTTGAAAGCGGCGAAATTGTGCTCTTTACCGTCACCTTCCCCGATGAAACGGCGGTTTCCTTTTCCGCCTTTGTAAAGGCTCATGCCATGGGTGCAGCGGAGGTGGATGGTGCAGTTGGGTTCACAGCGGTGCTTCGTATTTCCGGCGGGGTGACGCTGCAATGAATCATGTGATCACGTTAGCAGGAAAGGATTATTCCCTGCGTTTTTCTGTCAATAGCCTGTGTTGCCTGGAGGAAAGCATGAATAAGGGTCTGGACGCCTTTCTGAAAACCAATCTTTCCTGTCTCCGGGGCCTTTTGTGGTGTGGCTTGATGGAAAATGAAAAAGGGCTTTCTCTGGAACAGGCCGGCGTCTTGCTGGAAGAGCATCTGCGAAAGGGCGGCTCCCTAATTCAGGTATCCCAAAAGCTTTCAGAGGCGCTTTCGGATGCCGGTTTTTTTCCGCATCCGGGGAGGGAAAAGGCACAGGCCGGCTGCGGCTGAAATATTTGGCCCTTATGGAGCGTGCGGCGGAAGCCGGGGTCCAGGAAGCGGCGCATTTTATGTGCTATACGCCTCGGGAAATTTCCTTGACGCTTTCTGCCTTTCGCGCCCGGGAGCATCAGAAAAGCCAGGATCAATGGTTCCTTGGCAAGATGATGGCCTTGGCCTTTCATGCTCCGGATCGGCTGCCTTCCTGCCCGCCTCCCGTGCCTCCTTCCCGGGAAATGCGCGCAGATGAAATGAAAAAGCGCTTGCTTGCATGGCGCAGAAAGGATGAAAATAGATGATTTTGGAAGAGCTTTCCGTAAGCTTTCTTGCGGATATATCCCCATTTGCCGCTGCTATGGAGCAGTTAAGCGGCATCATTTCCGCTGCCGGCTCCCAGGCGGATGGGCTGGCCTCTCAGTTTTATGAAGCGGGCGTCCAGGCTGGGGAAGGGCTGGAAAATGGCCTCCTTTCCCGAAAATCAGCCGTGGCGGCGGCGGCTTCCGCTTTGGCACAAGCAGCTGCCGCCGCTCTTCAGGGCGCTTTGCAGATTCATTCTCCCTCCCGGCTCACCTATGAAACGGGCCGCTTTTTTGATGAGGGATTGCTCCAGGGCATTGCCGGCAGCGCAGGGCGAGTGGAAAAGGAAGCAGCTTCCCTTGGAATGCGCGCCGCTGCCGCATTGGAAATTCCGGAAATTAAGCAGCCCGTGGCGCCCGCTGTTTCAGTTCAGCCCACTGTCTCCCCTGCCGATCAGCTGCTTTCCCAGCTGTCTCTCACCATCCCTTTGGAGATCGATGGCTATCGGCTGGGGGTGGCTGCTATTGAGGGTATCAATCGGGTGAACGCCGGCACGGGCCGGATCGAGCTTTCAATTTAAGGAGGGCATATGCTCAGTATCAATCAGGTGCCTTTGCCATCGCCGATGTCGCTCCA
>SVGW01000041.1 GCA_015056125.1 Clostridiales bacterium
TCGTAAATTGATATAGGAAGCGGAATACTTCCGCTCCTCGCCGCCGCACATGTCGTCGGCTGCGGATTACAGTCGAAGGGCAGCGGCCCTTCGACGCATCCCAGGGGTTTTTTGACAGTCTGGGGCTGTCGCATATTGCGGCAGCCTTTTTGAATTTTCCGAACATTTTGCATTTTTCCCTATGGCAATATTCGTATTTTTATGATATACTATTTTACTGGCGCCCTACCCGGAAGAAAGGATGACAAACCATGGATAAAATCAAGCGCAATGAGCGGCTGGCCGTGATGACCCAGGTGCTCACCGCCTCTCCCAATCATATTTTTACCCTGTCCTATTTCTGCGATCTGTTTTCCACCGCCAAGTCCACCGTGAGCGAAGACGTAGCCATTTTGCAGCAGACCATGAAGCAATTTCGCCTGGGGCAATTGGAAACGGTTACCGGTGCTGCGGGCGGCGTGCGCTACCGTCCCATCGGCATGCATTCCTCCTCCAGGGAATTTATCGAAGGCATCTGCGAAAAGCTCAGAGAGCCGGGCCGGATGCTGCCGGGAGGGTATCTCTATTTTTCGGATATTCTCTCCACCCCCGAATTGGTGCAGGGCATGGGCACCCTGATTGCCAGCCAGTATTATCATGCCAATGCTGATTTCGTGCTCACCATGGAAACCAAGGGCATCCCTGTGGCCCTGATGACCGCTCAGGCCCTGCGTATTCCCCTGGTGATCGCCCGCCGCGCCACCAAGGTATACGAAGGCAGCGCGGTGAATATTTCCTATGTATCAGGCTCCGGGTCCATCGAATCCATGGCCCTTTCACGCAGAGCGGTAAAGGAAGGCCAGCGAGCCCTGATCGTGGATGATTTCATGCGAGGGGGCGGCACGGCCCGGGGCATGATGGAATTGATGAAGGAATTTTCCGTTACCGTGGCAGGCATCTGCTTTGTTCTGGCCTTGGAGGAGCCTAAAAAGCGCCTCATTGAAGGAGAAAAGGCCCTGATGCTGCTTTCCGACATGAGGGACGGCGAGCCGCTCTCCGTTCGCCCGGCCGACTGGATCGTGTAACTACGAATGAAAACTGCTAAAGCTGCCATATTATGATAAACTGGGGCACATTGCCGATAAAGCATCATCCCTTTTTCCCCATTCGGTTTTCGGAGGGGGCGTGGGGGAACCGCTTTTGACGCAAAAGCGGTTCCCCCACAAAAAGGAGTTCCCCTATGCGTGCAATCGTAGGCCTGGGCAATCCGGGCGACCAATACACCCACACCCGGCACAATGCCGGCTTTGATGTAATCGATATCCTTTCCCAGAAGCTGGATGTGCCGGTGAAAAAATTAAAGTGCCGGGCCACTGTGGGCGAAACCTTTCTGGGCGGCGAAAAGCTGGTGCTGATCAAGCCCCAGACCTTTATGAACTTAAGCGGCTTAACGGTGGTGGACGCTCTTTCCTGGTACAAAATTGAGCCCAAGGATATGCTTTTGATTGTGGACGATATCGATCTTCCCTTTGGCCAGGTGCGCCTTCGGGCCAAAGGCGGCTCCGGCACTCACAACGGCCTTCGCCACATCGTGCAGTGCACGGGCACCGGTGATTTCCCCCGGGTGCGAATCGGCATGGGTGCGCCGCCCCCGGAATGGGATTTGGCGGATTGGGTGCTGGGCAAATTCCAGGATGAAGCCGCAAGGAAAACAGCCTTTGACGCCTATATGCTGGCCGCAGAAGCGGCGCTGTGCTGGGCGGAGCACGGTATCGACCTTACAATGAACCGCTATAACAAACGCCATGCTGAATAAAATTCTCTCTCTTCTTCACGCCTCCCCTGCTTTCCGGGAGGCGTTTGACACGGAAGAAAAGGGCGTGAAAGCCCTCTATGATATGGCCGAAGGCCAGCAGCCCTTCTTCGCCGCTGCTCTGGCCCGGAAAACCGGGCGGCAGGTGCTGTATGTGGCGCCCTCGGACGCCGCCGCCATGCGTGCAGCGGATGATTGCGCCGCCTGGCTTTCCGGCAGCGCCGCCATGCTTCCCTCCCCGGACTATAATTTCACCCGGGGCGTGGCCAGCCGGGAAAATGCTTTCCAGCGCCTTTCGGTGCTTCAAAAGGCACGCCAGGGGGAAATCCAGGTGCTGTGCGTGCCGGCGGACGCTCTGCTCACCCGAATGCTGCCTCCCGCCCAATACGATGAATTTTCCGTGCGCCTTGAAAATGGCTCCCGGATGGAGCCGGCGGATCTGATCGAGCGATTGGTGAAGATGGGCTATGAACGGGTGGACATGGTGGAGGGCAAGGGCCAGTGCGCCCTGCGCGGCGCTATCGTGGATGCTTTCTCCCCTGCCGAATCCGGCGCCACCCGCATTGAATTCTGGGATGATGAGGTGGACTCCATCCGCACCTTTGATCCCATCAGCCAGCGCAGCTTAGACGCCATGGAAGAAGCCCTCTTTTTCCCGGCGGTGGAATGGCTTCTTTCTCCCGATCACGCCGATGCCATGCGCAAGCTTGTCCGGGCACAGATGAATCGCCTGCCGGACAGCCCCCTTTCTGCGGCTCTTCCCCCTCTTCCCGAAGATGAGGAAGAGCAGGAAGCGGCGTCTTCCCCGCATGCTTCCCTTCCCGTATTCCGGGTATACGATGCCGGCGTATCCCGGCTTTTTCAGGATGCCGATCAATTGGAAAGAGGCCTTCAGCCCCCCACGCTGTCCCTTTGGAGCGGGGCGCTGGACGTATCTTGCGCCTGGGTGTGGGAATATTTAAAGGATCCCCTGATTTTAATTGAAGAGCCCGAGCGAGTGAAGGCCCGGTGCGAAGATCGCTACAACGGCTTTGCGGAGGATTTCAAATTATCCCTGGAGCGCCAGGAGGCAGTGCCCGAGCAGGGCGCGCTGCTGCGCCTCTATGGGGAAGCGGCGGATGCGCTGCAAAATCTTCCCGTGATCCTGATGCAGGAATTACTCCGGGGTATGGGAGGCTTAAAGCCCGAAAAAACGGCGGCCTTTGCCGGCAGCAATGCCCCCAAATACGTATCCCGGTTTAAGGATCTGGGACCTGAGGTAACCGCCTGGAAAAAAGACGGCTACATCACCCTGCTTCTTTCCGGCGGCGAGGCCCGCAGCCGGCGCTTGCAAACGGCTCTTTCCGAAATGGGCGTGCCCACCCCCATCAAGGAAGAATCGGAAGAAATTGCCCCCGGCAAGGCGCTGATCTGGCCCATGACCTTGTCCCGGGGTTTCATCCTCAAGGATTGCCCCCTTTGCGTGATCGCCGATAGCGATTTATTTGGCGCGGGCTACCGCAAAACCCGCACCCGGAAAAATGCCGGGGAAAAGATCGAAGCCTTTACCGATCTGAAAGAAGGAGATTACGTGGTGCACGAGGCCCACGGCGTGGGCATTTTCGGGGGCACGGTGCGCCTTCAAAGCGAAGGTACCTACCGGGATTATCTCCTGATCCAATATAAAGGAAATGATAAGCTCTATGTGCCCACCGATCAATTCGATCGGGTGCAGAAATTCATCGGCGGCCAGGATAATCCCCCGCCCCTGAATTCCCTGGGGGGCAATGAATGGGATCGGCAAAAAAAGAAGGTGAAAGCCGGCCTTAAAAAGCTGGCATTTGACCTGGTGGCCCTCTACGCCGCCAGGCAATCCACCCCCGGCTTCCCCTTCTGCCCGGACACCCCCTGGCAGCGCCAATTTGAGGACGCCTTCCCCTACGAGCTCACCCCGGACCAGGAAAAGGCCGTCATCGATATCAAGCGGGATATGGAATGCCCCACCAATATGGATCGGCTGGTGTGCGGAGACGTGGGCTATGGCAAAACCGAAGTGGCCCTTCGTGCCGCCATGAAGGCCGTGATGGGGGGCAAGCAGGTGGCCCTTCTGGCCCCCACCACCATCCTGGCCCAGCAGCATTACTACACCATGCTGAAAAGATTCAAGGATTTTCCAGTGGAAATCGACGTGCTTTCCCGTTTCCGCAGCCCCAAATTGCAAAAGGAAACCATGCAAAAGCTTTCCCAGGGCAAGGTGGATATCCTGGTGGGCACCCATCGCCTGCTTTCCAAGGACGTGCATTTTAAGGATCTGGGCCTTTTGATCGTGGACGAAGAGCAGCGCTTCGGCGTAGCCCACAAGGAAGCCATCAAGAATTTGAAAAAGACGGTGGACGTATTAACCCTGTCCGCTACGCCCATCCCAAGAACATTGCACATGAGCATGGTGGGCGTTCGGGATATGAGCCTTCTTCAAACGCCCCCGGAAGAGCGCTACCCGGTACAGACTTATGTGCTGGATTACAACGACGCCGTAATCCGGGACGCCATTATGCGGGAATTGAACCGCCAGGGGCAGGTGTATTTCCTTTACAATCAAGTCAGGAATATCGACCAGTTTGCCGCCCGGCTCCGGGCACTGGTGCCCGAAGCCCGCATTGCCGTTGGCCATGGGCAAATGAAGGAAAGCCTGCTGGAAGACGTGATGCTGGATTTCTACGAGGGCAAATTCGATGTGCTCCTGTGCTCCACCATCATTGAAAACGGCCTGGACGTATCCAAGGCCAACACCATCATCATTTTTGACGCCGATCGCTTCGGCCTGTCTCAGCTCTATCAGCTGCGGGGTCGGGTGGGCCGCTCTACCAGGGTGGCCTATGCCTATTTTACCGTGCGGCCGGATAAAATGCTCTCTGAAACCGCCCAGAAGCGCCTTTCCGCCATCCGGGAATTCACCGCCTTTGGCTCCGGCTTCCGCATTGCCATGCGGGATCTGGAAATCCGCGGCTCGGGCAATATCTTTGGCCCGGAGCAGAGCGGCAATGTGGCAGCAGTAGGCTATGATATGTATTGCCGGCTGATTGAAGAAGCTGTTCGGGAAGCCCGTGGCGCTCAGGGCGAGGCCATTCCCTTCCAGGTGGAAACCAGAGTGGAACTGAAGGTGGACGCTTATTTGCCGGTGGAATACGTGAAGGGCGAAAATCAGCGTATGGAAGTATTCAAGCGCATTGCTCTCATCAAAACCCGGAATGACCGGGAGGACGCCATCGAGGAAATGATCGACCGCTTCGGGGATATCCCGGCGGAAGTAATGAACCTGATCGAAATCGCCCATCTTCGAGGCATCTGTGGCCGATTGGGCATCAGCCGGGTGAATTTTGTGGCCGGGGCGCTGATATTCAAATTGACCCCCGACGCTGCTCCCGACCCTATCAAGCTCTATAGCGCCCTTGAAAAAACGGATAAGCGCCTTCTGCTTTCCGCATCCCGGGAGCCCGCTATTTTGCTGCGGGATCCCAAGAAGACAGTGGAAGAACTGCTGCGGCAATCCGTGGGCATTCTGGAAAAGGTGGAAGGGGAGCTCGGGGAACGATGAGGGGCGCTGCCCCTTCACCCCGCCAGGGACGGTCGTCCCTGGACCCATCCTCCGGACACACAACGCACATTTTCACGCAGCGTGCCGGTGATGCTTGGGAAAAACGTGTTACCCACGGGCACGGCGGCGAACGCCGCCAGCCGGATGCTATGCATCCGGAAAAACGAGAAAAAACGCCGGGAAAGAGAAAGCTTGCTTTCTCTTTCCCGGCGTTTTCTCGTTTTGATTGTGCCCGTGAAAATCGTTTCTTCGTTCCAAAAGCTTCTTGCGCAATCACGCAGCTTTGATCAATTACCTTTGTCGCATACGGGAGTCCAGAGGAGGATCTCCTCTGGCGAGGGGTACAGGGGGCGAGGAGCCCCCTGCTCCGGGTTCCCCGATCACAGCCCTGGTTTCCGGGCGGATACGTGCCAGCGATCGTCCCCGGGCCGGGGCTCATCCATGCGCTGGGCCCCGTAAAAAAGGATCTCTTCAAAGCCGGCCTGGGAAAGCCAGGCGGTCAATTCCTCCATAGAATGGGCCCGCTGGGTCTGGGCTTCTTCCAGGCGATCATAGGCCCCGTCCGGGCGCTTCACGAAAATGGAAAGGGCCAGCTCCACGCAGGCCGTTTTCTCATCATAGGCGTTTTGCCAGATATAGGCCATTTCCTCTTCATCGGCAAAGAGGGTATTGTTTCCCAATGTATGCTGCAATTTTTCCGGGGTGGACACATCAAAAATCAGCGCACCCCCGGGGCGCAGGGCCTCAAAGGCGGCCCGGAAAAATTGCTGTGCCTTTTGGGGAGCAGTGAGATAATTCACCCCATCGCAGGTACAAAGCACGCAGTCCACCCACCGGGGCACCTTTAATTCACACATATCCTGGCACACAAAGGGAATCATCACCCCTGCCGCCCGGGCCTTTTCCATGGCCCTGGCCAGCATTTCCTGGGATAGATCCACCCCCGTCATTTGAAAGCCCATTTTCCGCAGGGGCAAGGTGAGGCTGCCCGTTCCGCAGGCGCATTCCACGCATTTCCCTTTTTCCTTTACCCCGGCGCTCTTCATGAGCGCATGATAGTGGGCTGCCCAAGCGGCATAATCCACTTCCATCAGGGCATCGTATACCTGTGCAAAAGCGGTGTACATGGCTATTCCTTTCGCTTTTCCCTCTTTTTCGCGCCCACTCTTCCGCCGATCCGGCCGCTTTCGGCGGTGCTCAGCCCCGCCCAGCCAACCCTTTCCAGCTTTTCCAGCAGCCCCAGTTCCCGGGCCGCTTCATATTTCAGGCGCTCCTCATAAGAAAGCATGCGCATACTATCCCCTCCTTGGACATAGTATGCGCAAGCGCTCATGATTTCATTGATGGATTATTGCTGGGTGTTTTCGGCGTTTTCCAGTTCTTCGTCGTCATCATCGTCATCCTCGGAAGCCAAGCCGCGGTTGATCTCCACGCCTTCAATGCGGCTGTTGATATACTTATCAAACACCGCATTGGTAAAGCTGGCAAATACGAACCGGGACAGGGCATAGCCCAGGAACACATAATAGATCGCCAACACCAGGAAGGCCAGCAGCGCGCCGGTGAAATAGAACACCACCAGGCAAACCAGTGCGGGCAGCAGCATGGCCAGGCGGATTGCCACCGTCATAGGCAATTTGGCAATGGCCATCAGGATGCTGTTTTTCACCAGATCCTTAAAGCTCATCTTATAGCACACCATCATGGGATACATAAAGGTAAGGCCCAGGGCCCACACCAGGCCCAGCATCACCATCACCATCTGGGGCAGGATAAAGAAGGCGTTGTCCGCAGCCATATCTCCATAGAACTGGAAACCAATATAGATCACGATGGGCAGTACGCAGGTGATGGCAGAAACGCCCAGGCCCTGCTTCCAGTTTTCCTTTACCGCGTCCTTAAAATCGCTCCATACGAAAGCATGCTCGTCCCGGGCCCAGTTACGGGTGATATAGGCCATACCCGCCTGGATGGGGCCGGTAATCAGGATGGACGGAATCATCCACACAAGCATGGTAGACATGGCCTGATAGAAAGTATTCATCTGGAAATCGTGCAGATCAATGCCCTTGAGGGCCTCAATCTGAGCTTCCACCAGGTTGCCCATTTCGCCGGTCTGCAAATAATTTTCATAATCCCCGCTGATCACCAGCACATTAAACACCGTGCTCACAAAGGTGCCGATGGTGATAATCAGAGGAAGCCAGGCCACCAGCGTCATCAGGTTCAAGCGCATCAGGCCCGCAATGCGCACCCGCAGCATTTCCCAAAAAAGCTGCCAGCGGTTGGTGGGCAAATCCTCCTTACGGAAATCGCCCTTTCCGCTTTTGCCGTAGTAAAAGCTGTTCATCATCTTGCCGAACATTCTTTCAAACCCTCCAAGCTTTCTGCAACGATCTCAAATTGCCTATTGCAATTGCTCCGCAATTCGCTAATCGATTATAGCATACTTTCATCCGAATGGAAACACCCAAAACATAGGCATCTGCTTATGTTTTTTCCTTTTCTCCGATCACAAAGGAAAATTCGCTGCCTTTTCCCGGCTCGCTTTCCACCCGGATGGTCACCTGCAGCTTTTCCAATATCTCTCTTGCAATGGAAAGCCCCAGGCCGCTGCCCTTATCGCTGCGCCCTCGCTCCGCCTGATGAAAGCGCTCAAAAGCCATGCGCTTGGTTTCCTCATCCATGCCGATGCCCGTATCCCGCACGAAAAAGCGCACGCCGCCCTCTGCCCTTTCAGCGCCCAAAGTAACTGTGCCGCCAGGGTGCGTATACTTCCTGGCGTTATCCAGAAAAATGGTGAGCACCTGGGTGAGCCTATCCTCATTGGAGCGAATATCGGGAAGCGGTTCCTCCGGCAATTCACGAAGGAATGAAATTTCCTTTTCCGCAAAGAGGCTGCCATTTAAATCATGCAATTCATAGATCACTTCATTGGGGTCCACCCGCTCCATTTCAAAGGCAGCCGGGTTGGATTGCAGGCTGGATAATTCCAATAGATCATTCACCAGCCGGGCCAGGCGATTGCCCTCCTCGGCAATGATATGGTAATAGCGCTGCCGATCCTTTTCCTCCGTCACCATTCCGTCCCTCAGGCCTTCTGCCAATCCCCGAATGGAGGCCAGGGGAGTGCGCAGCTCATGGGAAATATTGGCCACATAATCGTGCCGGGTGCGCTCCAAGCGTTCTTCCTCCGTAATATCCCGGATCAGGGCCACCGTGCCCCGGCTTTCCTTGCCTTCCATCTCCGGCAGATGGGTAATCGCATAAAAGAGAACCCGGGCGCCATCGGCAAATTTTCCTTCCCAGCTTTCCTCGCTGTTTTCCTCCTGTAAGGCCTGCATCACCCTTTGATACGCCTGGGATTCCGGGGTGCCCAGCAGCCGCCGAGCCGCCGTATTTTCATGGAGGATGGCGCCATCTTCGCCCATGGCCAGAATGCCTTCGTTCAGGCCCTCCAGGATCAGGGTCATGGTTTCCTTTTCATAGCGCAAATCCCGGAATGCCTTGGCCACTGTATGGGTCATATGATTGAGGGCCTTGGCAATTTCCTGCATTTCCTGCCCGGGCAAATCTTCGGGCAGCAGCACCTGCTCTCCTTCAATCAGCCGGGAAGCCATATTCGTAATAAGCCTTGCCGGCCTTGCCACACGCCGGGCAGCAAAGGTGCTCAAAAACAGAATCAGCAGCACGCCGCCCAGCATATAAAACAGCAGCCGATTATTAAATGAAAAAATCACGCTGGAAAACAGGCGCATGGGCCGTCCTGCCAGCACATAGCCCGCTTCTGCCCGCTGGCCCAGAATCAACGCCGTGGTGCCGGATAATTCATTATAGGCAATACCCGCGCCCTCAGCCTTCAATGCTTCCAGCAGCCCGGGAAGGGTATCCCCTGCAAAATAGGGGGCCGCCGCCTCCGTATAGGCCACCACCTGCTTTTGCTGATCCAGAAGCATATAAAAATCTTCCGTTTGATTGAGAAGCGGATTCACCGCCGCGCTCAATTCCGCCCGGGTAATTTTGCCCTCCTGATATTCCTGCAAAAGTTCCCCTGCGCCGGTGATATTTTCCGTGAGCGCAGAATAATTGCTCGCCGTATATATTTCATTAAAAAGATAGCTGCTCATGCCGTAAAACAGCACCGTCATCCCCAGAATGCACAGCGCCATCAGCAAAAGAAACCGGGTGATATAGGACGACCATTTAGGCATCCCCCAGCACCTCCGCCTTATACCCTACCCCGTATACGGAACGAAGAAGAACATCCGTATCCTCGGGCAGCTTTTTGCGAATCCGCTTAATGCTGGTATCCACCACCCGGGGATCGCCGTTAAAATCAAAGCCCCAGATATTATCCAGAAGCTGCTCCCGGGTGAATACCTGGCGGGGATGGCTGGCCATGAGATGCAGAATTTCCACTTCCTTGGGGGATAAAAGCACTCCTTCCCCATTGACCCTGACTTCATAGCATTTTAAATCAATGACCGTATTTCCCACCGTCAATTTTCCCTGCTCCGGGGCGGACTGCATCTGGTTCATGCGTCGAAAGATCACCTGAATCCGGGATACGATCTCCCGGGGGGAGAAGGGCTTCACAATATAGTCGTCTGCGCCCAGGGCAAAGCCCAGCAGCTTATCCACTTCCTCGCCCTTGGCGGTAAGCATGATCACCGGGATCATGGATACGGCCCTGATATCAGCGCACACCTGGGTACCCGTGCGCCCAGGCATCATAATATCCAAAATCACCAAATCCGGGCGCATGCGATGGAAGGCCTCCATCACATCATCCCCCCGGAACACGGAATACACCTCATATCCTTCCCGGGTGAGATAAATCCGCAACGATTCATGGATACCGATCTCATCATCGGCAATCAGGATCAATTTCTTTTTATTCATCAGGCTTAGCCCCCTTATATCCGCAATTATCCGCCACAAACGGCGCATTTCTTCTTTTCAATTATAGCATGCCTTGGCAAAGAGGAGCAAGCCCTGTCACAGCCGCGCCTTAATTACGAAAGAAGCGCATACGAAAAGCCGCCCGGCAAAACCGGACGGCTCATGGGGGCTTGATCAATACTTGCGCTTACGGGCAGCTTCAGCCTTCTTCTTGCGGCGAACGCTGGGCTTTTCGTAGTGCTCACGCTTGCGAACCTCGGCGATAACGCCGGCACGCGCACACTGACGCTTAAACCGCTTAAGGGCGCTTTCCAAAGACTCGTTTTTGTTTACATGAACCTCAGACACTTGTTTTCCCTCCCTTCGCACATCTCGCCTGCATAAAACACCGTTTTCACGGCGCAACGCCGTTCTACGGCGGATGGCGACCGTGCCTGTATTATACCGCTTTCCTTCGGGCGAGTCAACAGATTTTTCGCATCTGAAAAATGTTTTTACACTTTGACCATTGATCAGGAATTTTTTCTCCCAATCACGCCATTTGATCCGCCATCTGGCGGCCACCCAGAATGTGGAAATGCAAATGATTCACACTCTGGCAGGCATTTTTCCCACAATTGGTAACCACCCGGAAGCCTTCCGCCAGGTTTTCCTGCTGTGCAATTTTGCCAATGGCGCGGATGATGGCGGCCAGGGAAGCATCGCTGAGGGCCGCCGCTTCCTTTACGTTGGCCACATGCTCCTTGGATACCACCAGCACATGCACAGGGGCCTGGGGATGAATATCCCGAAAAGCATAGCAATATTCATCCTCATACACCTTGGCGGAGGGAATTTCCCCTGCAATAATCTTGCAAAACAAGCAATCAGCCATGTTTATTTCTCCTCTCACACATCCAGGAAAATGGGATTGGTCCAGGCCCTGCGGCCTTCTTTGTCGATCACTTCGGCGCGGATGTAATTGGTGCCGGGAATCACATCGATCTGTGCGCCGCAGATATCCTTGCCTTCAATCACCCGATAGGGCACATGGAAATGACGGAAGCGGATGGTTTCCACGGGAGAAGAGACTACGGTAGCCTTCCCGGTTTCGGTATCCACAAAGAAATCATAAATTTCCGGGCCGCAGGAGGCATAGAAGGCGCCCTTCCTGATGGCATCCAGAATGGACGCCACATTCTTTTCCGCATTCACTTTGATATAGCCATGACCCATCTGGTGGATGTGATGGGCGTCATCGGAGGCCACGCCGTAAATTTTTCTGCCATGGCACAAAAGCTCATCCCAGTAGGAGGCGTACATATCCAGCCGATAGCCCATGGCGCAGGCGGAATTCCAGATTTCCATGTGGCCAAAATCCTGCATTTCTTCCAACTCGGAAGCGCCGGTACCGCTCCATTCGGGGTGGCACACGATGGGCAGGTTATTGGCCGCCAGGGCCTGATCGATCATGTCCTGACCGCCGGCAATTTTATCAAACCGCAGGCTTTCCACCCGCTGATCCTGCTCAAATCCGTTTTCCTTTTCTGGGCCGATGGATACCACATGCACGCAGTGTACCCGGGGATCTTCCGTTCTGCCATCCATTTCCATGGCGGGAATCACCACCACACCGGATTCCGGCGCATAGTTTTCATAGTTGTAGCACCGGTGATCGGTAAGGGCCAGAAAATCATAGCCCATATAGCCATACTGGCGAACGGTCACATCCGGCTCGCCCTTGCCATCGGAGCGGGTAGTGTGGCAATGGAGATTGCCCTTGAGCATCTTTCTTTTTCCTTCAAATGCAGCCTGACGGATGATCATGAATATACCCTCTTTCTATAAAAATATAATATTATTCTTCAAAAAATATCGGATTTGTCCAGGCCACGCGGCCCTTTTCATCCTCCACCTCGGCCCTTATGTATTTGGTGCCGGGGATCACGCCCACGGAAGCAGCAGTAAGGCCCTCCCCCGTTACACCCTCATAGGGGTAATGGAAATTGCGGAAGCGCACCTTGCAGGCCGGGGAGCACAACACCGTAGCCACCCCGTCCTCCACATAGAAATCATGGATTTCCGGACCGCAGGAGGCGTAGAAGGCGCCCTTTTGTAAGGCAGAGAGGATAGAATCCAGGTTCTTTTCCGCCCGCACCATCACATAGCCATGGGCGTTGTGCTGGGGCAGGTGGGCGTCATCCCCGGCTACGCCAAAGATCTGCCGTCCATTCCAAAGGAGTTCATCCCAATAGGCGGCGTGGGCGTCCAGCCCCATGCGGAATACGTTGTTGCTGTTCCAGATTTCCATCAGAGAAAAGCCGGTGAGCCTTTCGATTTCGCTGGCAGGGGTACCGCTCCATTCAGGATGATTATAGATCACCATGTTGCCGGCACCCAGCGCATCATCAATCATCATCTGGGCTTCTTCCACCCGCTCAATATCCGCATACTTGAATTTCCGGTTCTGGGCAAAGCCGTTCTTTTCCTCGCCCGGGCCTATGGCAATCAGATGCACGCAATGGCGCCCGGGGCCGGGCAGATTGGTGTTCACTTCCATGCCGGGAATAATCACCATCCCCGTTTCCGGTGCATAATTTTTAAAATTATAAAAATTATGATCGGTGAGGGCCAGGAAATCATAGCCGTTCCAAGCAAACTGGCGGATGGTGGCATCCGGAGTCATGCGGCCGTCGGAGCGGGTGGTGTGGCTATGGAGATTGCCCTTGAGGAAGCGCCCTGCCCCTTCAAAGGCCGCCTGGCGGATGATGCGTTTTTCACTCCGGGTCACGCCCCGCATGGAATCTGCCACAATCTCCCTTACCCCTCCGGCCACCCAAGCAGAAAGCTTTTTCCCGGGGGCCAGGGTGCGGCAAATCACACAGGCAGCCAGGAACGTGGCCTTGGGGGTGGGGTGATAGGCATCGGGCCAGTAAAGATCATACTGATCCCGCATTTTGGTGAAATACGCGCCCACGGGGGCCAGCAGCGCATCATTTTCCCGGGCAGCCACCTGATAGGCTTCGGCAAGGAGATGGTCCATTTCCTGATAGGTGCAGCCGGTGTTATTCAGTTTTTCGCTGCCCTCCTGATAGGCCCAGGTAGAATAGAGCACAGGGGTGGCACCGGCATGGCGCACCCGGGAGCAGAGGATGCTGGCGTGCTTAAGGAAATCCACCCGGTTGCCCACTGCATTGAAGCTCTGCTCCTGAATCACCGCGTAATCCCATTTTTCCTGGGTGAGGGCCTTTTCCAATTTGGCATACAGCTCATCTGCCGGATTGCAAAAATCCCGAAGATACGCGCCGCCGCGAGCCACCATGGCCGTTTCGCAGGAAAGCAAATGCTTCACCATATCCGGCAGGTCATTCACATAGGTAAAGGAATTGCCGATAAAGAGTACGCGCATGTTAACCGATCAATCCTTTCAGCTGTTCCACCGTATCGGCAAATACCTGGAGCGCATCCTTCACGGCATCGGGCTTTTCCATATCCACCCCCGCATAGCGCAGCGCTTCAATAGGCGGTACGGAGCAGCCTGCGGAAAGGAATTTCTTATAATCCTTTACGGCGCTTTCGCCTTCTTTCAGAATGCGGCTGGCAATGGCCACGGCGGCAGAGAAGCCGGTGGCGTACTGATATACGTAGAAATTGCGGTAGAAATGGGGAATGCGCATCCATTCGCAGGAGATCAATTCATCCACGTGGCAGCCTGCGCCGTAATACTTTTCATTGAGGGCATAATACATGCTGCTCAGGTTATCAGCGGTGAGGGGCTCACCCTTTTCATACATGGCATGGGATTCCTTTTCAAAGGCGGCAAACATGGTCTGGCGGAACACGGTGGTGCGGAATTCCTCCAGCAGCTGATTGCACAGGAAAGCAGCCGCCTTGGGATCATCCTTATGTTTTTCCATCAGGTGGCGCATGAGCAATACTTCGTTGCAGGTGGAGGCCACTTCGGCCACAAACAGGGAATAATCCGCCTTGGCATAGGGCTGCTTGGCATTGCTGTAGAAGGTGTGCATGGCATGGCCCAATTCGTGAGCCAGCGTCATAGCGCCGCCCAGGTCGTCGGTATGATTTAAGAGCACATAGGGATGCACCCCATAGCAGCCCCAGGAATAGGCACCGGAGCGCTTGGACTTATTTTCATACACGTCGATCCAGCCGCCGTTGTAGCCAGCGCGCAGGGTATCGATATAATCGTCTCCCAGCACCTTCAGCCCTTCGCATACCAGCTCAAAAGCCTCGGGATAGGTCATCTTCATATCATAGTCCCCGATGATGGGCACATACAGATCATAAAGATGCAGTTCATCCACGCCCAGCTTTTCCTTGCGGATCTTCATGTATTCAGCCAGGGCAGGCAGCGCGCCGTCCACCGCGTCCAGGAGATTATCGTATACGGATTCGGGAATTTCATGGGGATAGAGAGAGGCCTGGCGGGCGGATTCATATTTCCTGGCCCGGGCGGCAAATACATCGCCCTTCACGGAGCCCGCGTAGGCGGCGGTCAAGGTGGCGGAAAATTTCTTAAAGGTGCCCATCATGGCCTCAAAGGCTTCCTTGCGGACGGCCCTGTTCTGGCTGCGGATGAGAGGCCCGTAATTGCCGTGGGTCAATTGGCCCTTGGAGCCGTCCTCCATGGTCACTTCCGGCAGGGGCAGATCCACATCATTGAACATGGAAAATACATCGTGGGGCGCGCCCAACACTTCCCCGGCAGCAGCCAGCAAGGCTTCCTGCTCGGCGGGCAGGGTATGGGGCTTTTGGCGGATCAGATTGCGCAGCACTTCGCTGTACTGGGAAAATTTGGGGTCATTGGCCATTTCCGCAAGGGTTTCTTCCGGCAGAGCCAGCAATTCGGGACGCAAAAATGCCGTAGCGCTGGAGGCGGCCACCATCAGGCTTTCCAGCTTGGCCGCCCGGCCCTGGCGCACGGGATCGCTGCCGTCTTCATCCTTGTGCATCATGGCATAGGCCGCCAGCTTTTCCAGCTTTTCCATACCGGCAAAGTTATCCACAATGGCCTGGCGGGGATTTTCAGCCACTTTTCCCTGCCACTTCTTATATGCTTCGATCTCGGCCTTGACCTGAGCAAACGCCGCTTCATAAGCCTCGTCCGTTTCATAAATATGATCCAAATGCCACTGCCAGCGGGCGTCCATTTCCGCCCGTGCCTTCAATTCCTGTGCCATAAAAGTATCCTCCTTGGTTTTTATTCGTTGCTTCTTTTATTGTACCACAGCCTTGAAAAATTGCCAATCATTTCATTCGGATTTCATATCCTGCTTCTGTCAGCGCCGCTCGAGCCTCCGTTAGCTTTTCTTCCTTTACCATCACATAATCCGTATTATAAGTGGAAACAGCGAAAATAGGAATTTGCTTTGCGGCCAGGCAGCCGGCAATAGCGGATAGAATGCCCACCAGGGAAAAATCCAGGGGCCCAGCTACCTGAAAGCATCGCCAGCCATCCTCCCGGTTCAGGCAGCCTTCTGGAACGCATTCCCCAGGGCACACCAGAGAAATTTCCTCCTCCGTCCGGGCCAGAAAGGTATAGGGCGCCAGCGCGAAATTTGGAGCGTCCGCTACCTGGCACACGGAAAAATTCATGGGCAAAAGCCGCAGCGTCATTCCATTTCCCCCTCCCTGATCAAATCCATCTCCACCACATTTCTTTCCTTATTCAAAATTCTGCGTTCCTGCATCTTTGTAAACCCTGCCGACTGATAAATATGCTGGGCTTTTTGATTATCTTCCAGCACCGTTACCCGCATATTTCTTTCCTTTTTGAGGTTCTCCACAGCAAAGCGGACAGCCGCTTTTCCCACCCCCGCATTCTGATAATTAGGGTGAAGATACAGGGATACCAATTCATTTTCCCCTTGATCCAGCACCAGCACTCCCGCCGCCTCACGGGCGCAAAAAATGGCATACACGTCTTTTCCCGTATCCAAATGCCCCCGGAGAATCATTTCCATATGCAGGGGCGTGTGCTCTTCCACAAAGGCGGGAGAGCAGTGATGCGCATGGGAGGATCGCCAACTTTCACTGTATGCCCGCGACACCTTCTCCATCCATTCCGGCAAAATAGGCCGAATCTCGGGAGTAAGCAGCTCCACCGCCCATTCCTTGGCCGCCCGGATGGCCGTGGGCAGGGGCAGAGCGTTCATTTCATGAAGAGAAGCCCATCGGCCCTCCTTCGCCTGGCAGGCGTCAGCCACATAATGATACACCGTCATCTGCCAAATGCGATGGGTGAACACATGCCTGGCTTCCCCGATTTTTCCAGCAAAGCGGGCTTTGATCTGCAGGGTGTTCAGGCGCTTGTCCACATGGGAAAGCGTGCTGCCTTCCTCTGCCAGAGGAAACACCCACATTCCTTTGAGCAACGCTTCCTTTCTTTCCATTAAAAGCACCTTGGCCCCGCAGGTAATGATGATTACCCCCACCTGCAATTCCTTGGGGGGCTTGGCCGCCGCTTTTCTGGGCAGTTCCTCCGCATCCCCTTCCGCATAAGCATTGCATAAAGAGCGCAAGGGGCAGCGCTCACAGTCTGGGGTGCCTGGGATGCACACCGTGGCGCCCAAATCCATCAGCGCCTGATTAAAATCCCCGCAGCGGCGAGCCGGCATGTGCTCCTTGGCCAGCAGCAGCAACTGTCTTTTTACCGAAGGCGCGCCCACGTCTTCCCTTACCCCGCATACCCGGGAAAAAACCCTTGTCAGGTTTCCGTCCATGGCAGGGGCGGGCAAATCAAAGGCAATGGAGGCCACCGCCGCCGCCGTATAATCCCCCACTCCGGGCAGCCCCCGGAGAGCCTCCAGATCGGCAGGGAATACGCCGCCGTATTCTTCCGCCACCACCTTGGCGGCCTTATGCAGATTTCTGGCTCTGGAATAATAGCCCAGCCCTTCCCAGGCTTTGAGCACTTCCTGCTCCTGAGCATTGGCCAGGGCAAACACATCGGGAAACAGGGATAAAAACCGCTCATAATACGCCCCCACCGTTTCGGTGCGGGTTTGCTGGAGCATAATTTCGCTCACCCAGATACGATAAGGGTCCTTGGTGCCCCGAAAGGGCAGCACCCGCTTATGGGCATCGTACCAAGCCAAGAGCAGCGTTGACAGCATAAAATCTCCTCCTCCCTGAAAAACAGCTTCATTATAGCATAGCTGACCCCCACTTTGAACCTTAAAATTTAAAAATGAAAGAAAATCGAAGAAAATCAAAGAATATATGTGGTTGAGTCAATTTATTTCCGTTTTTTTTCTGTTTTTCGGTGATATTTCCTGATTTTGAGAAAAATAACGCTTGCGTCCGCGCCATTTATGAAGTACACTATCCAAGGACGGATTAGCACTCTCTCCCTTCGAGTGCTAACAGTATAAACTGCAACCACAAACAAGGAGGATCCTTATGAACGTAAAGCCTTTGGGTGACCGTGTTGTCATCAAGAATGTTGAAATGGAAGAAACCACCAAGTCCGGTATCGTTTTGCCCGGCGCTGCCAAGGAAAAGCCCCAGATGGCCGAAGTGGTGGCCGTGGGCCCCGGCGGGGTTGTGGATGGCAAGGAAGTCGTGATGCAGGTGACTGTGGGCCAGAAGGTCATTTATTCCAAATATGCCGGCACCGAAGTAAAGCTGGATGGCAAGGAAATGATCATCGTGCGCCAGAGCGATATCCTGGCCATCGTGGAATAATTTTCGTATAACGCATTTTTTAGGAGGAATTTATTATGGCAAAGCAGCTCAAATACGGCGAAGACGCTCGCCGCGCTCTGGAAGCCGGCATTAACGCCCTGGCCAATACCGTAAAGATCACCATGGGCCCCAAGGGCCGCAACGTGGTGCTGGATAAGAAATACGGCGCCCCCCTCATCACCAACGACGGCGTGACCATCGCCAAGGAAATCGAGCTGGAAGACCCCTTTGAAAACATGGGCGCCCAGCTGATCAAGGAAGTAGCCACCAAGACCAATGACGTAGCCGGCGACGGCACTACCACCGCCACCCTGCTGGCCCAGGCCATCGTGCGCGAAGGCCTGAAGAACCTGGCCGCCGGCGCCAACCCCATGGTGCTCAAGAAAGGCATTGAGGATGCCACCACCGCCGCCGTGGAAGGCCTTAAGGAAATTTCCCGTCCCATCTCCGGCAAGCAGGCCATCGCTCAGGTTGCCTCCATCTCCGCCGGCGATGAAACCATCGGCCAGCTGATCTCCGACGCCATGGAAAAGGTGGGCAAGGACGGCGTGATCTCCGTGGAAGAAAGCAAAACCATGAAGACCGAGCTGACCACCGTGGAAGGCATGCAGTTTGACCGGGGCTATGCTTCCGCCTATATGGTCACCGATACCGATAAGATGGTGGCCGAGCTGGATAACCCCATGATCCTCATCACCGATAAGAAGATCAGCAATATCCAGGAAATCCTGCCCGTGCTGGAGCAGGTTGTGCAGAGCGGCAAGAAGCTTTTGATCATCGCCGAGGATGTGGAAGGCGAAGCCCTGGCCACCCTGGTTGTGAATAAGCTCCGCGGCACCTTCACCTGCGTGGCCGTAAAGGCCCCCGGCTTCGGCGATCGCCGCAAGGAAATGCTCCGGGATATCGCCATTCTCACCGGCGGCCAGGTGATCAGCGAAGAGCTGGGCCTGGATCTGAAGGAAACCACCATCGATATGCTGGGCCAGGCCCATCAGGTGAAGGTGGATAAGGAAAACACCACCATTATCGATGGCGCCGGCAGCAGCGAAGAAATCGCCGCCCGCGTTGGCCAGATCAAGGCCCAGATCGCCGAAACCACCAGCGATTACGACCGCGAAAAGCTCCAGGAGCGCCTGGCGAAGCTGGCCGGCGGCGTAGCCGTGATCCAGGTAGGCGCTGCCACCGAAATCGAAATGAAAGAGCGCAAGATGCGCATTGAAGACGCCCTGGCTGCCACCCGCGCAGCTGTGGAAGAAGGCATCGTGCCCGGCGGCGGCGTGGCCCTGCTCAACGCCATCTCCAAGGTGCAGGCCCTGGTTTCCAAGAACGCCGGCGATGCCAAGACCGGTGTGCAGATCATCCTGCGCGCCATGGAAGAGCCCATGCGTCAGATCGCCCTCAACGCCGGTATCGACGGCGCCGTGATCATCGAAAACATCCGTCGCAGCCGCAAGGCCGGCTATGGCTACGATGCGCTCAAGGGTGAATACGTGGATATGATCGAACGCGGCATCATCGACCCCACCAAGGTGACCCGTTCCGCCCTGCAGAACGCCGCCTCCGTGGCCGCCATGGTGCTCACCACCGAATCCCTGGTCACCGATATCCCCGCGCCCGAACCCGCTGCCCCCGCTGCCAACCCCGGCATGGGCGGCATGTACTGATCCCGCTCATGATTTCAAAGGCGCTTCGCATTGCGAAGCGCCTTTTTATTTTTCTTCCGCCAGCTTCAACGCCTTCTTCAGCAGACCGGTCAATGAATCCTTCCCGTGATATCGAATACTTTCCTCCAATAGAAAATTAGGGTCCGTTCCCAGGGTATTGCATATTTTCACCAGCGTTTCCAGGCTGGCAATTCTGCTGCCCCGCTCAATATGCCCCAGAAACGGCTGGGATATCTGGATCGCTTTGGCCAATTCCGTCTGCGTCATATGCCGCTCCCGGCGCAGCCCGCGAATCTTCCGTCCCAGGGCTTCATAATCCATTTTTCCCGCCCCCATATCCCAATTTAACTCCATTATAACGATATATCGTCCAAAAGTCTATATATCGCCCGCTTTCATTTTGCGAATTTGTTACCCTAATCCCGGACATATTATGGCGGGAAGGTGTAGCAGCATGACGACTTTAACCTGTGTAGCCCAGCGGATTTTGCAATTGTGCAAGGAGCGTGGCATCACCGTGCACGCCCTGGCGCGCAGTGCAGGCGTATCTCCTTCCACGGTAAAAAGCATCTTAAACGGCGCCAGCCAAAATCCCGGTATTGTCACCATCAAAATGCTCTGTGATGGGCTGAATATCTCCCTGACAGAATTTTTTGATACGGATGAGTTTCGCCGATTGGAGCAGGAAATTCGCTGATTTTTCTGCAATGCATGATTTTTTCTTTTCCAGCAGGGAAAGGGCGCCTCTTTGGCGAATGGATATAAGGAAACCTTTACAGGGGGCCTTTTGGGCTGCCTGTTTTTTATGGAATTTCAAGAAAGAAGGGAATTTCTGTGAGCGAATGTACCCATGATTGCTCTACCTGCAGCGCCAATTGCGCCAGCCGGGAAAAGCAGAGCCTGATTGAACAGCCTCATAAGGGCACCAGCATTAAAAAAGTAGTTGCCGTCATGAGCGGCAAAGGCGGCGTGGGCAAATCCATGGTGACGGCCCTGCTGGCCGTGCTTGCCCAGCGCGCCGGCTATAAGACTGCCATTCTGGACGCCGACGTGACCGGCCCCTCCATCCCCAAGGCCTTCGGCATTAAGGAAAAGGCCATGGGAAATGACGAGGGCATCATCCCCGTGGAAAGCAAAACCGGCATCAAAATGATGTCCGTCAATCTTCTCCTGGAAGAAGAAACCGCGCCCGTGGTATGGCGCGGCCCCGTAATCGCGGGCACGGTAAAGCAGTTCTGGACCGATGTGCTCTGGGGCGAATTGGACGTGATGTTTATCGATATGCCTCCCGGAACGGGCGATGTGCCCCTCACCGTGTTCCAGTCCATCCCCGTGGACGCCGCCGTGGTGGTATCCACGCCCCAGCAGCTGGTGGGCATGATTGTGGAAAAGGCCCTGAACATGGCGGGCATGATGAATGTGCCCGTGGCCGGCCTGGTGGAAAACATGAGCTACGCCCTCTGCCCCGATTGCGGCAAGCATGTGGAAGTATTCGGCGAAAGCCATGCGGATGAGATCGCTGAGCGCTTCAACACCAAGGTACTGGGCAAGCTGCCCATCAACCACAAGCTGGCCGCCGCCTGCGACGCCGGACTTATCGAGCTCTTTGACGGCAACTGGCTGGACAAAGCCATCTGCGAACTCCTGGGCGAATAAGAAAGTATATAAAAATTATGCGAGAGGGTGCTTTTGAGTCAAAAGCACCCTCTCGCGCTCTCCCGAAAACCGAATGGAATAATATGATATCGTTATTCTATCAGCGCTTTCGTCCCGCCTGATTTTATCGCGGAGAGATCGATGATTGTTTATAAATTGCCATGATCCGGGTAGGTTTTCTTTGGGAGGGTGCGGGATGGCTTTTCTTTTTTCGAAAAGAAAAGCCATCCCGCAATCATTTACACCATCTCATCCAGCAATGCCTGGATATTTTCATCCGAATATTCAATTTCTGCAGAATACATCCGGGCTATTTCGATGAGATCTTCCATGGTGGCATCCCGGGGCAAAAGCGCCGCGATCATCTTCACGCTCAGCAGGCAGAAGGCCACCCGTTCCGGATACATTCCATCCTCCAGGGCCCCCGGCAGATGGCGATAAAGGAAATACACCAGCAATTGCTCAAAGGCGATTTCCAGTTCTTTGGGGATCGCAGGCCACGATTCCATCTGAATCTTTTCCAGTCGCCGGGCCCAATCCTCCTCCATCCTTTCCAGGGAAAGATAAAAGCCCGCCCAATCTTTGGGTGTGCGCGCATCGTCTGCCAGGCCGCAGCAGACCCGGATTTTTTCCATCCTTTTTTCAAAGGGCAGCAATCGATCCTGAGCCAGCTCCGTCAGTTCTCTGCGAAGGGCGAAAAATTCTTTTTCTTCCGGTTCCACGCTTTCCTCTTCATTCAGCAATTCCGTCCTTTCCTGCCAGGAAAGGATGAGCCGCCCGGCCTCTTCGCAGCAAAGCCCCAAGCCGATCTCTGTGCGATCACTATAAAAGGAGCGAAACCTTGGGTGATCCCGGCAGATCTGGCACAGGCTTTCTTCACCCCAGGCAATGATCAGATCACAAAGGCCCCGATTATTGAGAAAAGGGCAGCGCTCATCTTTCGTCAATCGAAAATGCGCCCCATCCTCCGTTTCCTCAATCCCCTTGCGCAGCCTTTCCCCCATTTCTCCGGGGGCATTTTTGTATTTTCCCAACGTTTCCCCATCCAGATCAATTTCCCAGCCGATGCAGCAACTGTGGCGACACCGATCCGCAATGCAGGAAAAATGGGGATAATAGCTGGGATACACCAGCGTCATCACGGTTCTTCCGCCCTTACAAATCAATTAGATCCCGGAAATTTTTCACCCGGTGGAAGGTGATCAGGTTATTATCATGGCCGTTCAAAATCTGCTCATCGCCGCTGCGGCTGAGCACCAGGAGATCATCCCCGTCAAAGGCCATGGAGGCATAGCTGCGGGATTCCAGGGGCGTTTTGCCCGCCGCCACCATGCCGGCATAGAGCCAGTCAAAGCAGTTGACGGAATAGTACAGCACCAGTCGGGAGCGGCCATAGCCCTTCTGGTCATTTTTCGTAATGCGGCTCCTGTCCACATAGCTGTCCACAAATTGATTGGTGAGCAGCCAATAGGTCTTGGTCTTTTCATCATAGAGAATATGGAATTTGGATTCGCCGCCGCCGGGGATGGGGATATAGATCATGCGCTTGCCGGAAGGAGCATATACAAAGCCCGTTTCCATGGAGCCATCCTCTTTTTCCTCCACCTTCAGCACCGCCCCCGGCCAGGTATGGCCCGCGGTATGGGTGCGGAGGAAGAGATGGAAGGTGTGCCCGGTGGGATCATAGAAATAATCCCGCTCATTGAGCAATTGCACCACATTGGTTTCCAGCCAGCCCATGGCGTCCTGCCCGGGCAAAAAGGGCATGCCCAGCTCCTTCACGTCATCTTCATTCACATGCTTGTAATAGGGCAGCTCGCTGGCGAAGGTCCAGTTTTCTTTCTTGGTCAGGTCGTCCGTCACCTTGCCTCGCATGAGCACAGGCGCAATGCCATACATGGGCCAATCGTTTTTGAAATCCGTTTCGTGCTCCATCACCAGATAGATGTAATCCCCCTTATACCACACATTGCTGGGGGCCTGATGCCACACTTCGCCCTGGGAAAAATGCGTCACCTCAGACCAGGTTTCCCCGTTATCCAAGGATTTGGCAATGCCAAGATCGGGGGATACGCCAATGGCATAAAGCACGCCCCCGGCCAGGAAGGGCCGCATCAATAGCATGGGCAGGGCCTGGCGCTGCTGCCAGGTTTCGCCCTTATCATCGGAAGTGAACACATGGCCGGTATACCAGAAATCCCGGTACCAACGGAATTTCACCGCTGTAGGAAATTTTTTCGCGCCGGGGCCGGAAAAATCCATGGTGGCCACATAGCGGCCGTTGGGCAAAACGATAAGCCCGGGGCTATAGCAATAAATATTTTCGGGATCCTCGGAACGGGTAACCACTACATGCTCCTGAGCAAGACGCTTCATATAAAAACCTCCCTTGTGAAAACGTTTTCTTAATGGCAGTATATCACCGAATCCACCGTTTTTCAATACTTTTTATATTTTTTCCAAGAAAGAAATCTATCCATTTTTTGCGAAAACGTTTTCCGAAAGCGGAATACCATTCCATTTTCCCCTTCTTCCACCGCTTTTATATTTGGGCCATTCTTGCAAATCAGGAAGCATTATGCTATGATGTAGGTATGCCAGATTTCAATATTCGGAGGGATATTTGATGTTTAAAATCGGTTTCATTGATTATTTTCTGGATGAATGGCACGCCAATCAATACCCCGGCTGGATTGAAGAAGCCACCCAGGGCGAAATGAAAGTGACCCATGCCTATGGCATGATCGACAGCCCCCGAGGGGGACTGACCACCGATCAGTGGTGCGAAAAATTCGGCGTACAAAAATGTGATACCATTGATGAAATCATCGCTGCCTGCGATGGGCTCATCGTGCTCTCCCCCGATAACACCGAAATGCATCTCGCTCTTTGCGAAAAGCCCCTGCAGAGCAAAAAGCCCGTATATGTGGATAAAACCTTCGCTCCCGATGAAGAAACGGCGAAAAAAATCTTTGCTTTCGCTGAAACCAGCGGCACCCCCTGCTATTCCACCAGCGCCCTGCGCTATGCCACGGAATACACTGAGCTGGATAAGAGCAAGGTAAATGGCATGGCCACCTGGGGCCCCAACTGCATGGAGATTTATTCCATTCATCAATTGGAGCCTATCACCATGGTGATGCAGGCCCGGGCCAAGCGGGTTTTGTATCTCCCCGGCCGTGATTTTGGCACCTTGAATATCGAATTTGAGGATGGCCGCACCGCCACCATGACCCATTTTGAAAAGGGCGCTCCCTTTATGGCCCAGGTGTGCATGGAGGATGGCAACAAGAGCCTGAATATCGCCAGCAATTTCTGGAGCGTCTTTATCCAGGTGCTGGTCAAGTTCTTTAAGGACGGCCAGGAGCCTGTATCCCATCAGGAAACCCTGAACGTGATGGCCCTGCGGGAAGCCGGCATCAAGGCCGCCAAGAAGCCCGGCCAGTGGGTGGAAGTGTAAATCATCAAAACAGCAACGAAAAGACGCGGTATTTTTTCCGCGTCTTTTTTCCGCTTTTTTATTTATAATGCAAAAACAGGACTATATTTTAACATTTATGACATTTTTGACTTGACTTTTTTTGTAAATTACAGTACTTTATAGATAGAAAGAAAGGAGATGATGCCCATGTTCCATTTAGGCTAAGACCATTATGGAAGCGCTGCCGGAAAAGGAGGAAAAAACAATGAAAAAGGCGCTCTTCCTTCCCGTGCTTATTCTTGCGTTGCTTTTTTCTTTCGCGGCAAGGGGAAGCGCGGCAGAGCATAGCATACCTGTTCCTGTATCCTTAAATCTTCAGGACAATGCAACATCCGAATCTTTTCAGCGGGTACAATATGGCCGTCAAACGGTGTATGTACCCGTTACGCTCATTTATGAGCAGCCGGATGGCAGCACTGTTACTTCCACCATTTACCCTGGCGTAGCGGAAGTTATCTATAAATATTACGTGTACTACGCCCACGAAACGGGCAATCCCACCGGCGGATGTTCCGTACTGGATGAGCTCTATCCGGCGCTTCGCCCTATCGGCGATACATATTTAGGGATCGCTGTGGCACGCGAAAAACATCCTGTACAAACAGTGGTGCGTTGGCTGGGCAACCAGTTTGATATTTCCATTAAAGGCGGCACGTTTACCATCACCTACAATGCCACCGTGCGGTATAATGCAGAAGGCCAGATTATAGCCACAACCCCCACTACCGTTACCCGCGTCTACAACTATACTGCAACCGGCTCTTAAAAATTTTACACAATCGCCGCGCCTCCCGACAGGGAGGCACAGACTGTCAAAAACCCCTGGGATGCGTCGAAGGGCCGTATTCCGCGAGCTCAAAGGTCGCCTTGCTTCCTACCGGTCGCAATTCTCCCTTTCGCTCGATTCCTCCGCTTCGCTGTATCCGCCACAG